>DATHAW010000676.1:0-11042 GCA_035296465.1 Spirosoma sp. | reverse complement strand
GTTCGAGCTCTCCCCTACCCGACAATACCGTGTTCGATCCGTCCCAGCACGTCGTCCACCAGACCGAAGCCGGTCGTCGTGTCCATTAAGCTTAAGGGCGACTGGCTGTTGAGTTCACGAATTGATGACCGTAGCCACTCGGCCAGCGTTTCAGGGTCATCATCGAACACGTCGAGGCCATGCTGGAGCAGGTTAGCCAGCAGCAACAGGCGCTCGGATGCGTCGCGGGCCAGCCCATCATCGGGTTTGAGCCGGTGCAGGTTACGTACTGACATATTCAGAATCCTGGCCATTTCAATATCGGTCAGTCCTACCAGACCCGCCACCTTATCGGCCTCTGATCGGAAGACACCCTGGCGCGATTTATCTATCACGGTATAGGGCGCATAAACGGCTGCGTGCGGAGGAAGATGAGTATAAGCCATAACAGTCAGTGGCATTATTGCACCACCATAACTGCAATATGGCACACCTGGTTCAATTTGTCAAGCGGTATTTGCAAAACGACTGTTGCGCCGAATTTTTCAGGATCAATTTTACCTCCTTCTGGCTAGCCATCTGTTTACCAGTCGAGTGAGCTAACTCGGGCAACTGGGAGGAAAACTGAAACAAAAACCGGCTGGCAGGTCTTATTGAAAAGGTATTATCAGGAAGCTATACGTAACGTTAATCAACCCAACAATCATGGCAGGAATTAAGCGTACATCCCAGGCCGTTTGGAACGGTTCGGGCATGGAAGGAAGTGGGGCGCTCTCATCAACGAGCGGTGTGCTGGATCAAACCCCCTACTCATTTAAAGCCCGTTTTCAGAACGAAGACGGCAAAGCAGGTACAAACCCCGAAGAACTGATTGCCGCAGCCCACGCGGGTTGCTATGCCATGCAGTTAAGCTTTTTGTTGACCAACGCGGGTTTTGCCCCTACTTCATTAGATGCCAAAGCAACCGTTGAGATGGAGCAGGTGGAGGGTGGCTTCAAAATTTCGGGCATTAAATTAGCCGTTGTCGGCAACGTACCCAACGTTTCTGCCGAGCAGTTCAACGAATTGGCCAACGAGGCAAAGGCTGTGTGCCCGGTGTCGCAGGCCCTGTCGGCACTACCTATTACGCTCGACGCAAAACTGGCGTAAAAGAAAATTAGCATGCCAAAACCCTGCCCTATGGTGCCATTGCATCAGGGTCAGGGTTTTGGCGTTTTTACCCTATATTGGCCATAAATATCCTGAACCCTATGAGCCCTACTTCCCGACGCCAGTTTATCCGAACAGTCGCACTCACCGGAGCCGCAACGTCAGTTGTAGCAACCTCTGTTGACGCAACGTCCGTTTTCCCGACTATCCTCAATAAGGCCAATCGTGGCCCGGCCAAACCAACAGCCGACAAGCCAGTCCGTTTAGGCTTTATCGGTGTGGGCGAACGGGGACGTAGCCACGTGAGGCAGGCCCTCTACCGCGACGACGTATTGATTCCGGCAATCTGCGACGTATCGCCGGATAGCATTGCCAAAACCAATGCCCTGATTCAGAAGGCGGGTCGTAAAGCGCCCGAAGCGTACACCAGTGGTAAAGAAGCATTTTTGCAGATGCTCAAACGCGACGACCTCGACGGGGTTGTGATTGCTACGCCCTGGGAGTGGCACGTACCAATGGCCGTTGCGACGATGAAAGCCGGCAAATATGCAGCCGTTGAAGTATCTGCGACGGTAACACTACAGGAATCGTGGGATCTGGTCGATACGTCAGAAAAAACCGGAATGCCGTGCATGATTCTGGAAAATGTCTGTTACCGGCGCGACGTGCTGGCTGTGCTGAACATGGTGAGGCAAGGCCTGTTCGGCGAAATGACGTATGCCCACTGCGGCTACCAGCATGACCTGCGCGAGGTAAAATTCAACAACGGCAAACAAACGTATGGCGGGGGCGTCGAATTCGGCGAGAAAGCCTATTCGGAAGCCCGGTGGCGTACGCAGCACTCCGTTGACCGTAACGGCGACCTCTATCCTACCCATGGACTCGGTCCGGTGGCCCACTGGCTCAACATAAACCGGGGCAATCAATTTGTGCGACTCACAAGCATGGCTACCAAAAGCCGGAGCCTGCACAAATACGTTGTCGATAAGGGCGGAGCTGACCATCCCAATGCCAAAGTCAACTTTAAACTTGGGGATGTTGTCACGACCATGATTGAGTGCGCCAATGGCGAGAACATCATGATTATCCACGACACCAATTCGCCCCGCCCCTACTCGCTCGGATTCCGGGCGCAGGGCACCGAGGGCATCTGGATGGACGACAACGACATGATTTATCTGGAAGGTAAAAGCCCCAAACCACATACGTGGGAGCCATTTGCCCCTTACCAGGAAAAGTACGATCACCCACTCTGGAAACGGCATGTGCAAACGGCCGAGAATGCGGGTCATGGTGGCATCGACTTTTTCGTGCTACGGGGTTTTATCGAAGCCGTAAAAGCCAAAGGTCCTGTACCTATTGATGTGTATGACGCAGCTGCCTGGAGCGCCATCAGTCCACTGTCAGAGCAGAGCATTGCGGGAGGTAGTAAACCCGTAAACATTCCCGATTTCACCCGGGGTAAGTGGAAGAAAAACCCGCCAATCTTCGGACTGAACGATGCGTATTAAAATAAAATATCGAATATTGAGTGAGCAAGAGCCGCCGAGTATAGCGCCCTGGCTGTCGACTCGTTAATATTTATTATTTCATACGCTAATGGTTTCTGCTCCATCCAAAACCCAAAGTTACACCGGTCCCCTGCTCATCATCGGTGCGCTTTTCTTTGTGTTCGGCTTCGTTACGTGTGTCAACAGCGTCTTGATTGCTTTTTTTAAGCAAGCCTTCAGCTTAAGTACCGTTGGCTCCAACTTAGTAGCCTTTGCCTTCTTTATCTCCTACACCCTGATGGCCATTCCATCGTCGGCGCTGCTGAAACGGACGGGGTTTAAAAATGGAATGTCTATGGGCCTGCTCGTAATGGCCGTTGGCACCATTATTTTCGTGCCAGCAGCCAGGGCCGTATCGTACCCGCTTTTCCTGGTTGGTCTGTTTCTGATCGGTATTGGGCTGACGGTGCTGCAAACGGCGTCTAACCCCTATGCCACTATTCTGGGGCCCCGCGAGAGTGCTGCCCAGCGCATCAGTTTCCTGGGTATAGCCAATAAACTGGCGGGCATCCTCAGCCAGTTTATTTTTGGTGGTCTGTTGCTGACAGGTGCCAATGCCGTTTCGGGAACCGCTACGCTGGAAAAAGTAGTGACGCCCTACTTAATCTTAACGGGTGTACTGGTGGTGCTGGCAGGTCTGATCCGGTTCTCGAACCTTCCCGAGGTATCCGAAGAGCAGGAGGACGAACCGACCAACGCAAACGTATCGGCCGGTCAGCTAGTGCGCTCCCAGACACGTACCAGCGTCTGGCAGTTTCCCAACCTCGTGCTTGGCGTTCTGGCCTTGTTCTGCTACGTGGGTGCCGAGGTCATTGCCGGCGATACAATCATCAACTACGGCCGGGCTATCGGGTTCACCAACGATGAATCTAAGTATTTTACGACGTATACCCTGTATGGTCTTCTGGCGGGTTACATGCTGGGGATTCTGGCTATTCCCCGGTTCATCTCGCAGCAAGTTGCCCTGCGTGCCGGAGCTATTCTGGCCTTGATTTTAACCGTCGCGGCTATCCTGACCGATGGATTTGCGTCAATTCTGTGCGTGGCGCTGCTGGGTTTTGCCATCTCACCGATGTGGCCTGCCGTATGGCCGCTGGCCTTGAACCGGCTAGGCAAATTCACTAAAATAGGCTCGGCTCTGCTCATCATGGGGATTTCGGGTGGTGCCCTGCTTCCCCTACTGCATGGCTACCTGACCGACACAATCAGCCCAAAAATGGCCTATGCGTTGCTGTTACCCTTGTTTGGCTATATTCTCTATTACGCTGTATCAGGGTACAAAAAGACGGAATGGTAATGCCAGTCGACGCATAAATCAGTCTCATTGACAAATAGCGGCAATATTTAGATTGTCATCTGTCCGCTTTTGGCGGCCCGCTGAGCCGGAAACCACGAAGTCAGGATGGTAACGATAATGACCAAAACACCCGTTAAGACAATGTCGCTGGCGTATAGCCGGACCGGGTAGGCATCGATAATGGAACTGACCGTACCCATGCGAATGAATCCGTATTGTTCTTGGGCAAGGCAAATAACTATACCCAACACCAGACCGGTAATTGCCCCTGTCAAGGCAATAATAGCCCCTTCGGTCAGGAAAATCCGACGAACTAAACCCGAAGTCGCTCCCATTGCAAACAGGATTTTGATGTCTTCTTTCTTCTCAATCACCAGCATCGATAGCGAGAAGAAAATGTTGATGGAGGCAATTAGAATGATAAATCCCAGCGTAATAGCAACAAACAACTTCTCGACGCGAATGGCGCGATAGAGGTCCTTGTTTAGATCGTCCCGGCTCTGCACAGTCAGGTTACTGCCCGTTCTGTTCTGAGAACCGGCCGGTTCAGTAGATTCGCCTACTACAGCCTGCAATGCCCGCTTGGCGGCATCTTCGTCGGTGCCAGGGCGTAGTTGCAGTTCCAGACTCGTTACTTCATTAGGCTGGTAGCCAAATAGTTGCCGTGCCGTAGCCAGTGGCGCCAGGACAAAGTTATCGTAATGCGATTCGATAAAAAAAACGCCTGCTACTGTCAGCGACTCATTACTAAAAGCATCAGGATTAAGTACACTAAATGATTGACCGCTACGGGGGTATAGGACTTGCAGCGGGGTAAGAATGTCAGTTGGTGAGATGCTCAGATCGCTACGAACGCCATCGGCCACAATAGCGTAGTTGACACCTTCCCGGCGCAGCAGCAGTTTACCTTCGAGCAGGGCCGAGTCGAGTTGCTGACGCTGCAGGTAATTATCATCAACGCCTTTAAGCCGCACCACCGTTTGCCGGTTATCATACTTGGCCAGGGCATTATCCTGAGCAATGGCCGTTACCAGCGCCACGCCGGGCGTTTGACGCAGGCGCGTTAACAGTTCGGCCGAGGCCTTAAAGCGTTTGCCCTTCTTGGGAGCAATGGTCATGTCGGACTCGAACGTTTTGAAAATCTGCCGGTTCAATTCTTCCATTCCATTAAACACCGACAGCACGATGACCAGCGCCATTGTACCCACGCCCACGCCCAGCATGGACAGAATTGACAGCCAGCTGATGAAGCTGCGCTTCTTTTTCGAAAAAAAATACCGGCGGGCAATCCAGGCGGGGAGGTTCATAGTTTTAAAGAGCGAGTGGCTGACGCGTCACCGGTCGTTCCGGTTCGCTCTTTCACTCATTCGCTCATTCATCTTCATCCTCTGCCGGGGCAGGCGGGATGTCGATCCCCTGGAAAAGCTTATCCATTTTGTCAGCGTACTCAACCGTATCGTCAATAAAAAAACTCACATCCGGCACAATCCGAAGCTGATGCCTGACGCGGTCGCCGAGGAGTTGCCGCAGCACTTTGCTCTTTTCCTGAATAGTTTCCAGTAGTTGTTCCTTGTTTTTAGTTGCCAAAAAACTTAGGTACACACGGGCTACGCTTAAATCCGGCGATATTTTTACGCTGGTTACGGTTATAAACGCCCCGTTGAATAGATGAGGCACCTCGCGCTGAAAAATTTCGCTTAAGTCTTTTTGTAGCTGACGCGCTACTTTCTGCTGTCGTTTCGATTCCATAATGGGCCTGATATAGGCATTAATACCGCCGTTAAAAATTTCCGACGGTTGATGTTGTTTTATAGTTTTGGTCTGCCGGTCCGGTTTATCACCGGTTATGCGTTGCCGGAGTCGGGCGCAAATATCCGTACCTTTTTCGGTTCTGCCGAAATTGACCGTAATTTCGCTCTCCTGGTTATCAATCAACGGCCAGCGTAACGGCGAGGTCTGCCGTTAACTGTTCACCGCTCACTACTCTCCGCACCTTGCTTAGCTTCTTTCGCTCTTATTTTCCGTATCAATACATCAGCCTGCTCGCGTTACTGCTGCTGATCCGACTGCCTTTACTGCTTCATCCGCTGCCTCTGCTGATTCCTGAACTAAACTGGCTGCTGGTTGGCGAGCAGATGGCCAGGGGAAATTTGCTGTACCGCGATGTATGGGATAGCGTAAGTCCACTGTCCGGTTTGGCTTACTGGGGGTTACATGCCTTGTTTGGCCGGTCGCTGCTGGCGTTGCACGGAGCCGCCACCCTAGTATCGATTTTCCAGATTGTGTATTTTAACTACCTGACCAACAACCGGGACATGTATTCAGATCGTACATTCTGGCCGGGTCTGGTTTATGCGCTTTTCATGCATATTTCCTTTGATTGTCTGACCCTCTCGCCGGTGCTGATGTCGACAAGTTTTCTGTTGCTGGCCTTTGGCACCCTTGCCAAGCAGATGGAACGACGGGGCGCCACCGACGAGGTGTTTGAAGTAGGCTTCTACATTGGCATTGCAGCCCTGTTTTATCTGCCCTCGGCCCTGTTCATCATCTGGGCGGCTCTTTCGCTGCTGATCTATACGGGCGCTACGTTCCGGCAGCACTCGCTGTCTCTATTCGGGTTTCTGTTTCCCATTGCCGTTACGGTGCTGTTCTATTACCTCAACGAAGGGCTTAACGACTTTAACCGGAACCTACTGTCGTCGGTATTTCGGGTACGGCAATATTCTCTTTCCGATTTTCAATCCTTAGTAGCGTCCCTCTTTATTCCGCTGATTTTGGGGGGTTTGGGGTTTCTGAGTTTGTTCAACACCACTGGCCGGTATGTAAATTTTCAGCAGCGCATCCAGCAGATTATGATGTTCTGGTTCGGAATCGCCGTGCTGACGATTGCGCTGATGCCATTTCTGGCTCCCATGGTGTTTCTTAGTTTTGTGCCACCGTTGGCTTATTTCAGTGTGTATTACATTGAGAATGTTAAAAAGGCGTGGATGGCCGAAGCCGGATTTTCGGTGGCCTTTGGGCTGATGCTCCTGCTCTTTTACCAGGGTGCCCTGGGGCTGATTCCGGCTGCGGAACTCGGCCGCCTGAGCAGCCTTCAGGTAAAAGACACGCCCCTGGCAGCCAACCTGCAAAACCAGCGGATTCTGGTTATTGGCGAGGACTTAAGCGCCTACCGCACTAATTATCCTGCCACGCCCTACCTGAACTGGGATCTGGCCAAGTATGATCTTAGAAACCTGGATAATTATGAGGCCGTCATCAATGTATTTGATCATTTTCGGCAAGACCCACCCGACTACATTGTCGACAACGAGCAAGTCGTCGAGAAGCTGTTTCAGCGGGCCCCCGCTTTAGGCGCCCGCTACGAAAAAACAGCTACGACAGGGGTGTACAAACGAAAATAAGTATGTAGTTTGTTCTTAGTCAGCTGGTGGTTCCCACATCCTGGGCTTATTAACAGGAGGAACCACTTAGGCAAAACCACCAACGCCAAAACCGCCAACCTCACCATGCCCTCTGATTCTTTCACAAACAAGCCGGTATCGCACCGGCGCACCGGCCGGAGCGGAACGAACCTGTACATTTTTCTGAGCGCCGTGTTCCTGACCAACGCCCTGATAGCCGAAATAATCGGGGTCAAAATCTTTTCGGCTGAAACGCTGCTCGGCACCAAACCGGCTCAGATCCATTTGTTCAGTGATTTTGTGCTGGATTTCAACCTGACGGCAGGGGCAGTGATCTGGCCCTTTGTGTTCATTACGTCCGATATCATCAACGAGTATTTCGGTAAGGCGGGCGTCCGACGAATTTCCTTCCTGACGGCGGGGTTCGTAGCCTACAGCTTCCTGATTATCTACGCCGTCACGACGCTGCCGCCCGCGCAGTTCTGGCTCGACGTAAACGCCCGAGACCCAGCCGGCAACGCCATCAACATCAACAATGCATTTCAGATGATTTTTCGGCAGGGACTCGGCATTATCATTGGCTCGCTAACGGCGTTTCTGATCGGGCAGGTGCTGGATGCATCGGTGTTTCAGTACCTGCGCCGGATAACGGGAAGCCGTAAAATCTGGCTGCGGGCTACCGGGTCGACGCTCGTGTCGCAGTTGGTTGATTCATTCGTTGTCCTGGGCATCGCCTTTTACGTCTTCGGCAACTGGTCGCTGGCGCAGGTGATGGCGGTTGGCCTCATCAATTACCTGTACAAAGCCACTACGGCCGTCATTCTGACACCCTTGCTCTACATTGCGCACTACGTTATCGACCGGTATCTAGGCAAAGAA
The DNA here is from genome assembly GCA_035296465.1 of Spirosoma sp. Lineage (GTDB taxonomy): Bacteria > Bacteroidota > Bacteroidia > Cytophagales > Spirosomataceae > Spirosoma. The sequence goes on along the minus strand of DATHAW010000676.1, from coordinate 2,784 downwards.
CACGCACGGGAACTTGCTAACGAAGGAGCGATGAGTTCATTTATGTAAGAGCGATCGACGACAGTTATCCAGCAGCACCGCGGTAGCAATGCCTACATTCAGTGATTCGGCCCCGCCGTATCGCGGTATAGTCACCCGCTGCGTTACGTACTGTTCTACAGCCGGGCTGATGCCGTTCGACTCGTTGCCCATCACCAGATAACCACCCGGCGCAAACGGAAGCGTGTGGGCGTCATCGCCGTCCAGAAAAGCACCGTACACCGGAACCGGACCGACCAATGGGCTACCACCCTGACCCAAAAACTCGACAATGTCGCCGTACCACCAAAACACGCGCGTAAACGAGCCTTTGCTGGCCGAGATCACTTTCGGGTTGTAGACGTCGGCGGTCGTTTCAGAGCACAGGATGGTGCGAACACCATACCAGTCGGCAATGCGCAGGATGGTGCCCAGGTTGCCGGGGTCGCGGATATCATCTAAAATCAGGGCGATTTCGCCGGGTTCGGCGACTAACGGGCGATTTTCCTTCGTTCTGACAACGGCAATGGCCGCATTATTGCTGTTGAGTGTACCAATACGTTCGAGGTCAGATACCGGCACTATTTCGACGGGTGTCCGCTGGTGGTCAGTCAGCCGGCTGTTTTCTTCAGCGAATGTCTCGGTCGCAACGACTAACTCGATTTGGAAATCGGACTGAAGCACTTCCTGAACGCTCTTGGCTCCCTCGACTAGAAACGTGCCGTACTGCTGCCGGTATTTTTTCTGGTGCAGTGACTGAATAGATTTGATCTGATTTTTTGAAAGCATGAAAATTTTATATGAAATAGGATGGGGTAAGAATGACGGGCGGCAACGCGTTGCCGCCCGTCATTCTTACCATCATCTATGTACCACCTGTGCCTTATTTGCGCTGCTCTTTTCGTTATCGGGTTGCCTGGCCGCGCAGCCGTTGCCGTCGACCGACCCGGTTCTGACAGCGCAGGTTGTCCGGGGTAACCGGCTTGTTTCAACCGATGAACTCGAAAGTCTGATTCCTCAGAAGCCAAACAGCCGGATTCTGGGCCTGCCCATCACCCTCAGGCTATGGATGTATCGGCTGGGGGCACGCCGGTTCGACCGCGATGCGGCCGTTCGGGAACTGGCGACCAAAACTAACGAATTCGAGGGGCAAAGCCAGCAGCTTGCCAATCAGCCCCAGGCACTCAAAAAGCTAAACCGGCGCTTTGCCCGACAGGCCAAGCGACTGCGGCAGAAGGCCGAGGAGGGCAACTGGGTAATGCGTAATCTGGGCGAACCCCCATCCTACTTCTCGGAGCAGGACGCCCGCACCAACGCGGCCAAGATGCAGCGTTACCTGACGGATAAAGGTTTTTTTAACGCCAAAACAGCCTACCGGCTCGACACGCTCAGAAACCACCAGATCCGGGTCTACTACAGTATCAATGAAAATGCCGGCTTTTACCTACGTAACATAAGCTACGAGATAGACGACCCGCGCGTCGACTCGCTCGTCAGGACGTCGCTCTCTCAGTCGACCCTGGTGGCTGGTGACCGGTATGATTCAGAGAAAGTAGCCGCCGAAAAAGTCAGGATCGAATCGAGCCTCCGCAACCAGGGCTACTATGCCTTTTCCCGGCAGTACATTCCCAATCCCGAGGTCGATACGAGCCGCCGAATCAGCGAACGACTGCTGACGACCGACTCGCTCCGGCGGCCGGTCGACCTGCGGCTGGCCATCAGAAATCCACCCGGCCAGTCCGCTCATCCCATTTACCGAATCGGCGAGGTGGAGGTGCGCATCAGCCCCGGCCCGGATTCTCCCGATGAAACGCAGCCGGTACCAATCAGCCCGCGCCCTGACACCACCCGTCGCAACGGCATTACGTATCTGCTGGGCGGACGCAGCATGTCATCAAGATTGCTGGACGGCAAAATCTCCCTGCGGCCCGGTCAGCTTTACAACCAGACCAACTACCGCGACACGCAGCGGCAGTTATTTCTGCTGAACCAGTTCAAATTCGTTAACCTGAACTTCACCGATACCTCCCGACGCCAGCTCCGAACCCTCATAACGGCTACGCCCCTGGACAAGTACGAAGCCACGGCCGAAGGGGGCGTTACGGTACTGTATCAGGGTCAGGGGTATCCGGGCGGGTTTGGCAGTTTAACCTTTCGGGTGCGTAACCTGTTTGGCGGGCTGGAAACCCTGGAGACAACCCTGCGGTACGGGCTGGAGTACCAGACGGGTTTTGCAACCGACACAACCAGTTCACGGGCAGGCGCTTACCAAGCGCAGGAATTAGGCGTTACCAGTTCGCTTATCTTTCCGCAGATTCTGTTTCCGGGCCGCATCCGGTTTCGATTTAATCCCTATAATCCCCGTACACAAGTTAGTTTAGGTTTTACCAGTACGTTACGTCCAGACTTCAGGCGTTCTCTGCTTCGGGCAACCATGGCCTACAACTGGCAAACTACGCTCACCCAACAGTTTAATTTTCTAATTGCCGATATAAACCTCATCAATGCCAGCTTCGATACTAAGTTTGGTGCCGGATTCCGGCAGCAGCTACAGAACCAGAAAGACCAGGGCGGAACGCTTTACCTCAGCTTCCGGCGGTCACTCAGTTCCAGCTTTAGTTTTGGCTATACCTACAACACGAATACCACAACCCAGAATCGCCAGGCAAATTTTCTCAGAACGGTTGTTGAATCAGGTGGCACTACGCTAAACCTGTTTTCAGCCGACCAGCTCCGGAAGATATTCGGTAATCTTACCGACTCAAC
>DATHAW010000675.1:0-6056 GCA_035296465.1 Spirosoma sp. | reverse complement strand
TGTTGTCAGCGAGTTCGCGCCGGAGAGCCCCGTCTTGCCCGTGGCCGATGAGAGGGACGTTACACCAACTGCCGAAGCCGGCACACCGGCAATCGACAACGCCGGCCTGCCGATAGACGAAACGCCTGTGGCTGAATCTACTGGGGACGAACCAGCGGTTAGCGAGGAGATGACGGCCCAGTATGCAGACGTAGCCGAGGAGGGCGAGGAGGAAACACAGGCCCACCCAGCCGTTGACTACAGTCATTTCTCGAAGCAGGATTTTGTTCACCTGCTCGAAACAAAGCTGGCATCCATCAGCGGTGCGTCCGTGTCGCCCAACGATTTTAAAAAAGCGGATCAACTCCTTAAGGACGTCAAGCCCCTGTTCGATCAGATGAAGCGGGCTGAGCGTGAAGTTGCTCTGCAGGCTTACGTAGCCGAAACCGGGTCCGAAGAAGGTTTCGAGTATAAGAACGACCCGACGGTTCAGCAGTTCGACGATCTGTACAAACAGATCAAGAGCCAAAAGAATACGTATTTCCAGAATCTTGACAAAGCCAAAGACGGCAATTTCGCGGCCAAAACCGACTTGCTGACCCGGCTGCGTCTGCTGGTCGAAACCGACGAAAACAACGCGGGCGACCCAAAAACGAGCTGGAACGAGTTTAAGAAAATTCAGGACGACTGGAAAGCGGCCGGAAACATGAACTCTCCGCATAACGCGACGTTGTGGGCTACCTACCACGCGCTCGTAGACCGTTACTACAGCAACCGGAATATCTACTTCGAGCTAAAGGAACTCGATCGCAAGCGTAACATCAGTCTCAAGACCGAGGTAATCGAAAAGGTTGAGGCTATGGCAAAGGGGGCGGAAGAAACGCCCGTTACGCGCCAGACTATTGACGAGGCCAACGCCTTGTTTGAAGAATACAAGCATATTGGCCCAGCTCCCAAAGCCGAGCAGGAAGTCTTGTGGGGTCGGATGAAAGCGGCCCTCGACGTCCTGTATGATAAACGCCGGGGCCAGACCAACGAGCAGCGGAAAGAGTCGGCGCAGTTGTATGAAGAAAAATCGACGATCTATGAAGAACTCATTCCGCTGACGTCATTTGCCTCCAACAGTATCAACGACTGGAACGATAAGACGAAGGCCGTAATGGCCCTGCAGGACCGCTGGAACGCCATCAAAGGCCCCATGCCACGCGAGGAAGGCAAGGAGCTGAGCAAAAAGTTCTGGGCTGCGCTGAAGACGTTCTTCCATAATAAGGGCGAGTTTTTCAGGCAACTGGAGGGCAAGCGCGAAGATAACCTGCGGGCCAAAACTGAACTCTGCGAGCAGGTTGAGGCCATTCTGGCCTCGGGCGAAGAATCGCCTGAAACCACGCAGAAGGTAATTGAACTACAGCGGCAGTGGAAAAACGTGGGTCAGGTGCCTGAGAAGCAGAAGAATTCAATCTTCGATCGGTTCAAAGCCGCCTGCGATGCTTTCTTTAATAAAAAACGGCTGAAAAATCAGGACACCGAACGTGAATTTGAAGGTAACTTAGCCCAGAAAATCACCCTGATCGAACGCATAGAAGCGGCTGCTACCGAGAACGCCGACCTCTCCCAACTAAACGAGTTCAAGAAGGAGTGGAGCGCCATTGGGTTTGTGCCGAAGAAAGACATGCAGTCGACCCAGAAGCGCTACATTAATGCGGTGAATGCCTTAGTGAGTGCGACGGGTAAGATTCCGGCTAAAGACAAGGAGCAAATCATGATCCAGAGCGAGGCCGAAGCCATCCGTCCTGGTGGTGCCAGGACCGGAGGAGGACGCCCTGGCGGAGAGCGGGATCGGGCACCTCGTTCGGGGGGTGGTGGTCGCGATCGGGGGGGCGACCGCGACTTTAACCGGGGTAACGACCGGGGTGGTGATCGTGGGTTCAGCCGCGACCGCGATGACCGGAGCGACCGCGACTATAATCGGGGTGGCGACACGGGCAACAAGCGCGAGAACGATATTCGTCGGCGCATGACGGCCATCGAGAACGACATCGCTACGTACCGCAACAACATCGAGTTCTTTGCCCGCTCTAAAAACGCTGACCAGCTTCGTGCCGACATCGACCGGAAGATCGCCGATGCCGAGAAGCAACTGGACGAACTGAAGCACCAGTTAAAAGTAGCACAGGCCTGATAAACAGGTGCTCAGTGACGGGACGATCGGTGGTCTTCGTAAAAAGAATTGCAAATCGGTAATATCAGGGCCTGACCTTGCATAAAAGCAGCGAAAGCCTTACTTTTGCATCACGATTCGGAAACGTATCGTTGATTTCTGCCAGTGTCGGATAGCGGTCGATTCCGCCTGATTTGTAATCAGGATGCGCAAGCGCGTCGGGGGTTCGAATCCCTCCACTGGCTCTCTGATTAACAGCCACTTAGCTCTTTTGCTGAGTGGCTGTTTTGTTTAGGTTGCAAAATAAGTTGCATTGTGTTTTGCAAAGGTGGATATGGCTAACAAAAAGTCTTAACTATCTGCCGGGGCTATACTAAGACGGAACTATCCTAAGCGGCCTGCCGGCTGTATAAATACTGCTGGAAGTCGATAAACATGGTGCGGATGGCAGCCACGCCCCCAAGCTGACTGGCCGCATTGGGAATGGAGTGGTACTTCAGTTCCAGCAGGCTGGGCAGCTTTTCCTGATCCAGTTCGCCCACGCCACTTTCGATGTACTTATCCAGCATAAATTTCAGGAACTCTTTCTGCTGCGGGTTAAGCAGGGCAAAGATTGTCGATTCGGCCCCAGCATCCTGGTCGGCGCGGCTGATGGGCAAACGAAATGTACTCCAACACGTCGAACAGATCGCTGTTTTCGGCCTGAACCAACCGTTGCAGCACGCCCAGTTCGTCCTGGCCGAAACCCGCGTCGGCCAGCTTTTCGAGCAGGGTTTTCCGGGTGACGGGGTTCGACCAGATGGTGCGGAGTTCGTCTTCGTTATTGAAAAAGTCAGGCAGGGTGCCGTAGAGGTTGTGCAAAAACTCTTCGGCCGAGATGATCCGGCCATCGGCGCTCCAGAACGAAGTCGCCATCATGTGCCCAATTTCGCGCTCTTTGCCGTCGCGCAGTTTGATTTTCAGTTTTGGCGTATTTTCCCTTGTGGCCTGGAGCCGGCGCTATGCGGTTCGACATAGGTACGCAGGCAATTATAAGGTTACTGTTGGCAACGCGCGTGCTGCCATGACTCACTGACCGGGGGTTTTCCGCTACGTCAACCTCATCAGGACATTAGATTGGGCGGCCGGGTGTGTTTACGGTTAGGGTTGTCGGCAGGTCGGCACGTCAGTCCGGTTGGGTATGGCATTCCTACAGCGGCCGCTGTTAGCAGTGCGCTACGTATACATGATTTGCCGGCTGCGGTGTTTTGTCCTGGCTTTTATGGCTGCCAATCACTAATCAACAGGCCAGTGGCCACGATCGACAGACAAACATTTTCCGCATCCCGGGCGCGACATAAACCGGGCGCTGGAACCGAATCGGGGCCTATTGAACCCTAGGTGTTTAATTTTGCCATTGCTATAGCTAAACCCAATTATGAAAATCATTGCCTGTACGCTAACCTTCGTTACGCTGTTTTCGACCTCACTGCTCGCCCAGTCTGCCCGCCAGCGAACCGCCGATGTGATTGTGTACGGGGGCACCTCCGGCGCGGTTATGGCTGCTGTGCAGGTTAAAAAAATGGGCAAATCGGTCATTGTCGTTTCGCCTGATACGCACCTTGGGGGCTTGTCATCGGGTGGGCTGGGCTTCACCGATACGGGGAATAAAGAAGTGATTGGCGGGCTGTCGCGGGAGTTTTACCAGCGTTTGTACCAGCATTACCAGAACGATTCGTCGTGGAGATGGCAGAGACGGGCTGAGTATGGCAACAAAGGGCAGGGTACGCCCGCCATCGATGGCACCAGCCGAACCATGTGGATTTTTGAACCCCATGCCGCCGAGCAGGTATTCGAGGATTTGGTGCGGGAGCATAAGCTAACCATATACCGCGACGAATGGCTCGATCGGTCGGCAGGAAGAATCCAGAAAAAAGGGGGAGCCATTCGGTCGTTTCAGACGCTGAGCGGTAAGACCTATGCCGGCAAAATGTTTATTGATGCCACCTACGAAGGCGACCTGATGGCCCTGGCGGGTGTCGGCTACCACGTTGGCCGGGAAGCCAACAGCGTCTATGGCGAAACGCATAACGGCGTACAGGCAGGTGTTTTCCACCATGGACACTTCTTTAAAAAGGACGTTAGTCCGTACAGGGTGCCGGGCGACCCGAAAAGTGGTCTGTTGCCCGAAATATCGCCCGGTAAACCAGGCGCCAATGGCACGGGAGATACCAAGATTCAGGCCTACTGCTTCAGAATGTGTCTGAGCAATCATCCCGACAACCGGGTGCCGTTTCCTAAACCCGACGGCTACGACCCCGCCCGCTACGAACTGGCCGTCCGCGTGTTTGCGACGGGCTGGCGCGAACAGTTCGATAAATTCGACCCGATTCCCAACCGCAAAACCGATACCAACAACCATGGTCCGTTCAGCACCGACTATATCGGTAAAAACTACGATTACCCGGAAGCAACGTATGAACGCCGACGCGCCATTATTCAGGACCATGAACGTTATCAGAAAGGCCTGCTCTACTTTTTGCAAAACGACCCGCGCGTACCGTCCGATGTGCATGAGGCTATGCAGCAGTGGGGGTTGCCTAAGGATGAGTTTAAGGATAATAAGGGCTGGCCGCACCAGCTCTACATCCGCGAAGCCCGCCGGATGGTGGGTGAGTTTGTGATGAAAGAAAATGATGCCCTGGGCAAAACCACCGTTCCGAACCCAATTGGCATGGGGTCTTACGCCCTGGATGCCCATAATGCCCAGCGCATTGTGAAAGCCGACGGTTTCGTGCAGAACGAAGGTGATATTGGTGTGCATCCCGACAGGCCTTATTCCATTTCCTACGGAGCCATTTTGCCCAAAGAATCCGAGTGCCGCAATCTGCTGGTTCCGGTCTGTGTGTCCAGCTCACACATTGCCTACGGGTCTATTCGGATGGAGCCGGTGTTTATGATTCTGGGCCAGTCGGCGGCTACAGCCGCCGTGTTGGCCATTGAGCATAACGTATCGCCCCAGCGGTTGCCCTATGAAAAACTTCGTGCTGTTTTGCTGAAAGACAAACAGCGGCTAACGTTATAGCGATTTGCCTGATCCGGGCGCTGGCTGATTTCCGTGGAGGGAGCTTAATCCTACACTTCTCAGGCCGGCTTTTTTAACAGTAACGCCAGGCTTTTATTCCACCGCAGTCAGTACGTCATTGCCACGCAGCCGTGCCACCCGAACGCCCGACAAACGCTTATGCCACAGGACGTAGTCAACCAGGGGGTAGCGGGTAATGACCACTTCACCCTGGTCGGAGGATGCGTGCATGAGGTGTATGCGGCCGCTGGGCTGCCGCACCGCCAGCCCCACGTGCTTCATGTCGAGACCGGTTCGGGCAGCCGTCAGCATGATAATGTCACCCTCCCGGAGCTGGCTCTCGGCCAGACGGATGTTCTTTTGGGGAATGAACCAAAACGTCTGTTGGCTCAGGTGGGCCTCCCTCAGTTGCAGTTGCTTGCGGGTGACGGGGTCTTTCAGATGAGGATATTTGCGGGTTGCCGTTGTCATGTAGGTGATTGGCTTGGCTACCGACATGCTGCCCGGCAGTTCGCCCGTTACGTCGGTCAGAAACCCTTTGTGTTCGTTGTCGCGGAGCCAGTCCGAGAAGTAGTGCAGGCGGCTGGCGTACCCATCCAGTTTACCGTTGCGGTAGCGAAGCCTAGTCAGATAGGCCCGGAATGCCTGATCGAACTGGGCCGGTTGCGGCTTGCCGGGTTGGTCGTGGTAGGCCAGCGAAAGGGCCAGCACCGTTTCCAGGTACGTAGTGCAGTCAAACGCATTCAGGTTGACAACCAGCCGTTCGGTGGGGTTGGCGTCGAGCGTAGCGTGTACGTAGGGTTTGCCCAGCAACTGTCTGCCCACGTTGATGGCCGTTTGGGCGGGTGTGCTGCC
>DATHAW010000674.1:0-3062 GCA_035296465.1 Spirosoma sp. | reverse complement strand
GTGCTAATGGTTTGCTGAAACGGACTCAGCCCTTTGGTCAGGTCAATAATTATCAGCACTAACCAGAGCAAACCCAGCAGAGCCATTGGCACCTCCAGCAACCGCCCCAGCCAGCGCAGTAACTGGTAGCGTTCCCGATTTAGCGAATCGCGCTGTTTGGGTGGGTGGTTATCGGTCATATAATGCTTTTTACCAGAAACAACCAGTCGCCAGACAAGGTTGTGCCTGTCTAAATCAGTAGGCAGGGGATGGATACCCCAGTTTCCTGGTGGTGAAGAAGGGGCGGACGTTCTTCGGTTGCACACCTGGGGCCACTTTTCCTGCTTTTCTTTACTACTCACTATATCCTGCTTAGACATCCCGGATGCCGTGGCCCACCAGGAGCGACGTAATATACTGGGACGTCATCAACAAATCATTCGGGAAGCCCTGGGAGTTGCCCCTTTTATGGGAAGTTAGTTCTAAAGTGATAATGTAGCAGGAAGTCCGCCATTTAGTCGGCTGACAGGTCCATCCGCGAGAGTCTTTTGAAGGTTTGCACTTTTACGCGGCCGTAACGCATTGAGGTGACTACTTAATTTGCTCTCTGCGAGTTGATCGGTGAAGCCATCCGGGATGTTGAGCAACGACTGGACCAGACGAAGCTTCAAGCCATTACCTCCGAGCAGATAATCCTGATCGATAACCTCTTTGAAAAGTTACCCCTGGTGTCTCAGGCCGAAGCATTCACCAACTGGCCCGTCTCAGGAACGACCAGGGACTGATGCGGTTAAGTATTATTTGCCACAAGCTGAGTCTGCTTAAGGATCTAAAAAAACGCTGTCAGGGATTGTTTCCCTTACTCACTCAGCCTAATTTATCGGAGGAGATGGTCGAGTACTATCGCACCGGCGAATCGACGGAGTATGTATTCAGGGCTGACGGTTTTCAGGTCAAACGATGCATGCGAAGGATCCAGATTTTGTATTGTTTTATCTCTTATCAGCATCGCTCCGGCACCCCGGTTTCACCTGACCGATATTCTCCCTGAACCCTTTTTCTTGTGGTGCGCCTAAACAAAAAAGCACTTAACGTTTCTGCTAAGTGCTTTTTTGGCAGGCTCCCGAAGCTGGGCTCGAACCAGCGACCCTCTGATTAACAGTCAGATGCTCTAACCGACTGAGCTATTCGGGAGTGTAATCGGTTATTGTGGTGCAAAACTACAGCCTAACATTACGTTACGCAAGCATTACCATGAAAAAAATAGCCTTTGGCTTACAACTGAATGATGGTCAGACTGCATTCGCAATCGAAGCGCATCAGGATCGGTTGTTGGAAACCTTTTGTAGGATCAGTTCCTTAATCCGGCGGGCATCGCCCTTTGAGAAATTGTTAATTACAATCTCGGGCCGGGCGCGCGGAATTACCCGGACTGTGGAGAAGAGTAGTCCATTGTCAATCTCAACGCCCGAAATATCGGTATAGAACACGAAATTGTCGGTGCCGCCAACCAGCTTGCGAATGCGGAACGTAACGCCATTGTCCGAAAACTCGACCTCATCGCGGGTGAGGGGGTCTCTGAAACTGCTGGAGAGGAATTTTTCCATGATAAGGACTATTTTTTAGGTACGTAGATTACTTTTTTGGTGTCAAAAAAAGGCTCTTCAAAGTAGTCGGAGAGGTCGTAGATGCGATACCGGTCGGCTACTTCGGCCAGTTCCCCGGTCAGATCGCCCCCTTTAAGATACAGAACACCATTGGGGCGGTCGTTGTTGCCTCTTTTGTGAATCTTGTAACGCATCCAGCCCAGAAACGGCTTCAGGCGCGTAACAGCCCGGCTTACGACAAAGTCGTAGGTTGTAGTTAATTGTTCCACACGGACCTGCTCGGCTTTTACGTTGGTGAGGCCCAGCGCGTCGGCCACTTCCTGCACCACCCTGATCTTCTTGCCGATGCTGTCGACCAGGTGAAAGTCAGCCATTGGGAATAGAATCGACAGCGGAATACCCGGAAAGCCGCCCCCCGTGCCAACATCCAGAATTTCGGTGCCGGGTTTGAACTGCACAATTTTGGCAATACCGAGTGAATGCAGAACGTGTTTTTCGTAGAGCGAGTCGATGTCCTGCCGTGAAATGACGTTAATTTTTGCGTTCCAGTCGCGGTAAAGCCCGTCCAGAGCCGCAAAGCGTTCCTGTTGCTCCGTAGTCAGGTTGGGGAAATATTTTAGTAGTAAGTCAATGTTCATTAGTAACCCGCATTATTGTTCGGGGCTGGTTATAAAATCCACTGTAGCCGTTGTTCCCCACGAATTTTGCTTCGGAGACGCGGCCTCAGCGCCAGTAGTAGCGCTTGTTTTTGCTGGTGAGGAGCGCTTGCAGGCCCGCTGCTCCGTAATATAGAGCCAGCATCACGTCCATAAAAGGCATCAGTACCCAGTGAACGGTGTGCGCCAGCCGGTAACTGATGCGCCCCACAACGCTCCAGAATGCCACCATCCGAAACCCAAAGGCAGCCGTTGCGCTCAGCAAAAGTAACCATTCGGTTTCGGTAAACGAACGCCCGGTGAGTACCATTACCAAAACGGTCAGGCCAACGGGGAGACTCAGTGCCCATGTCAATACATGGGAGCCAATGAGCAGGCCAAGCCTGATTTTATGATCCTGTTTATAGTACTTTCCTACGTTTAGGTGCCGCCGTTTCTGAATGCGCCAGTCGGCCCAGGTTTCTTTGGGTTTGGACCACGTGAAGGTAGCCGGGTCCAGACATATAGCCGTGTTTCGGCCGGTTGCCACTTCGTTAATGAATAGGTCGTCGTCGCCACCCAGTACGTTTTTGTGGGAGTAAAATCCTTTGTTGGCGAAGAATGTGCTCGTGCAGTAAGCCAGATTTCGGCCTACACCCATGTAGGGACGGCCCGCCAGCGCCAGCGAAAAATAGTGCACGGCCGTGAACAGGGTTTCCGATTGAATTAGCAGGTTCAGCAGGCCGGGTCGGTGTTCGTAGGGTGAGAACCCAAGCACAATGGCTTTGCCCCTGTTGGCCAGCGGGTCAACCATGCCGGCCAGCCAGTGCCTTGTGGCCGG
>DATHAW010000673.1:0-5836 GCA_035296465.1 Spirosoma sp. | reverse complement strand
TCGTCTTGTCCCATCCGGGTTGACCCAAATATAAGTATTTAGCTGCCAGGCCCAAACGTCGAAAGTACCTCTGCTCATACTGTTTGGCATTAAGCATCATTCGGTAGTAACGGGCAATGTTACGACGTAGCACCCGGTCATACTTAAAGTCCAACTCCTGGTTGATGTTGCTATACATCTGAATTCGATTTCGAAGAAAAGTCTCATCGCGTTCATTATCGTGGTAGCTGGCACCCGCGCGGTTTTTCCGATATACAGTCGTTACGTCAGGCAGATAACCAATTTTGCCCATCTTGGCTTTCAGAATGAGCCGTGGAATATCACCACTCGACGACTCCCTGAACCAGGCTGGATATTCTTTAATACTATTGCGGTAGAGCGTACTCGACGTAGCCATAAACCAGATTTCATTCTCGCCAATCAGATCATCGACAGTATAATACGGTTTCATATCGGGACCGTTGAGCAAGTGCGACGGTGCTCCGTCTTCGTAGGTAATCAGCGCATTAGTAAATGCCATCGAGTAATCGGGATGGGCCTCAAGTAGGTCGACCTGTTTCTGAAGTTTGAGTGAATCAGTCCAGTAATCGTCACCATCCATCAGGGCATAGTACTTGCCTTTGGCCAGTTTCAACGTCTCCAGAAAATTGATACCGCCGTTTTTGCCCATATTATGCGGGTGTAACACCCCAATAACCAAACCGGGGTGCTGGCGCTCGTATTCCTGAATAATCTCCCGCGTACCATCCGTTGAAAAGTCATCGCCAACCAGAATTTCAATGGGAAACGTGGTCTGCTGCGCAAGGGCACTATCGATGGCCGCACGGATGAAATTACGTTGATTATAGGTGATAATCAGAACACTAACTGTGACCATAGACTGAAAAATGAACCCGGTTTTGCGCTCAAAAAGCTGCGCATAAACCGGGTTCTTGGTTAAGAACAAAGATAGTAACGTACTGGTTGTTGAAGTTATCTATCGGCCATAATTTTCAACTTAAGCGGCTGCTTCGGTCGATTCATTCTTAGCCGTTTTAATTTTTGTTTTCCAGCCCTGTGGCTCATCCTTATCAGCAGGAGTTCCCCACGGGTTATAAAAGGGCAGAATAGCCACCCAACGCCCGGCCGGGTCGTCCCAACTAAAGCGGTCGGCAAAACTCGACGGACTGACCCAGTGTGGCAGGTCGTACCGGAACAGAATCAGGTCGCCCCGGTCCTGGTGGCCTTCAGTTTCAACAATTGTATCGTTAATAATGTAGCCCGTGCCGCCCGAATGATACTCCTGCCCATATTGATTCAGAGCGAGGATTTGGCCTACCTGCTGCGGGTGTAGCGGGTGCCAGTGCCGCCCAAAAAAACTCCCACCCATGGGGTAGTGCGTGATCTGCGGGTGGAAATAAGCTTTCCCTTCCTGAAAGCCAAACTCTTCCTGATTGCCTGTGAGTGAATTCCAGAACTGCCTCAGAGGATCGAAAATAGGCATCAACCTTTGCTTGTAGTCCCCACCAATATTGTCCAGATCGTCGAACGTATGGTCGTGAAACAACTGCGGAGCCTGCTGAATTTTAGCAATGTGCAGCCGGTGTTTATGCTGGTTGTTTCGGAACGTGTCGGGGCTTTCGGCCAACGGCGTTTCCGCCGACCAGGCACGAGTGGCTTCAATAGCTCCGTCCAGCAATTCTTTAGGAATGCCGGTTTTAATTATGACGATGTTCGGCTCGTTGACTAAGCGCATCACCTCTTCATACGGAATTTCGGGAACAATGCGTCCGTCTTTGAACTCTGCATTGATTTTTATGAGATATTTCGCTACTTCTTTCATTGTATATCGCTTACGGATTAACGTACTGCAAATTAGAATGCTACGCAGGTAACTAACAAATAAAATGGCCTTCTATTAGCGTATGGATGATATGTTAATGGCCATTTACAAAGTCACCCCAGTATCAAATCCGTACGCTAATCGTCCAGTCCCAGTTGACAAAGGCAAAACTACAGGACCACCGCTAGACCACTAATGCGCTTCATCAGCTAATCAACTGATTAAATTCATGGATTTCCTCTTATCTCCTATCAACAATCACTAAAAAGGCCACTATGCGTATCCGAGTGACCACTTTAGTGATTTCACTTATCTTCCATTGACTTTGTGGCATATCCGAATCCTGATGCGCCAAAGCCATTACCATTATAAAACATTACCCATTCATTATTATGCGAAAAAATGTGGCAATAGTCCATCATCATCGAATCCCAGCCATCTGCTGACCGCTCAATACCTGCCAGTTCGTCTTTACGTTCCCAGGACAGCCCGTCTTTTGATTCTGCGTAGCCAATACGGTAACTGCGCTGTACGTCGGTGCGGTAGTTTGTGGCATTGCGGTAGGAGAAATACATCTTATATAAAGCTCCATCCTTGTAGACCGTTGGTCGACCGATAGCATCGGTGAATTTGTCATAGCCCACGCACACGTGACCTGTCCGCTCCCAGGTAATGCCATCGACCGACTCAGCGTATTTTACGTCATAGAATGGCTCGGGATGGCCGTTGATTACTTCAATTTTAGTGCAGGATAGGTACCACATCCGCCAGCGAATTGTTCCATCAACGTCCTCTTCACGCATGACGCAGGGCTGTGCCACCCATACCTGGTCGTAAATGGACCGGTCGAGCAGTGGGCCCGTATACTTACGTTCAAATGTCAGGCCCCCGTCGCGGCTCACCGCCAAGCCGATACCCAGGCGATAACTGGCCGTTTCGCTCTTGTTCCAGCCGGTGTAGTAAAGCCAAATTTCGTCCTCTCCATCGGCCGGTACAGTCATAAACCACGACGGCATAGCGCCCGATTCATCGAACATACCCACGTTTCCTTTGGCGAGGCAGGGCTGATCGTGAATATACATCACCTTCGACAGGTCGTCTGGATCGAGTTCGACAAACGATGTAGCCGAGGAGATATTCTCGTCGCGGGTGGCAAAATAAACGCGCAGTTTGTTACCCATCGGAAACCCGAAAGGTACCTGCGCGTGGGTACGGCTGAACGGCTTCGAGCCGTCTGGTTTATAGATTAGTCCTTTTTTTGTCCACATGCGTATTAGACGTTACAGGCAATGGTTTAAGTCGGTCAAGACGCGCGTACAGCCGCGTATGAGCAATTTCGCCTACATATTGGTAATGCGTGTCAATAAATTGTTTCAGTTCCGGAAAATTCTCGTAGCCATACGCGCTACGGTCATTGAGCCAGGTAGAATTGGGGCCCACAGCATCCAGAAAAACCGGCGGACGCGATGCTTGTATATTGCGCATATAACGTGCCCGATGAATACGCTGACTACTGTCAGTACCCATTACGCAACGTATGGTATGATTATCACTAACGCCCTGTGGCATTTGTGTCTCTACGTTGTACCGGGGTGCCCAGCCCCACACGACCAGGTCTTCGCCGGGCCGGGCCAGTTTCAAAACCTCCTGGGCGGTGGACGAGGGGCGAAGTGGCACGCGGGTATATCGTCCAAATCGGTTCCCGTCGACGGGCTGACGCCGTAGCAGACTGACCTGCGACGGTATTTTAAAGCTAGTCGGTAGCACCACAAGCAAAATCCAGCAGGCTGCAGCCCCAATACCAGTGGTCATGGATGCAGGCAGACGGGCAATAAACCACGCATTTAAGAGCGTAACAGGTAGAACCAGGTAAAGGAGATAATGCGTAAACTCATTGCCCGGCTTGATAACAGCATAACCAGTGGCTACCAGCAAAGCGAGAATAAGCCTTAACAGGCCAGTTTGCGATTTGAACGATCTGGACCAAAGTAACCAGCCCACCACTAGCCCAGCCGTTGGCAATAGAAATCCCGAAAAATCAGTCGCGCTGGCTACAAACTTGGGGAAATAAGTTAGGCTTTGCCAAAAACCACCCTCGTTGCTATAAGAAAAATTGCCGATGATGTAAAATTGAATTAGATCGACAAAAACGCCAAAATACAGCGTTAACCCAACAACCAAAGCTGGAAACAAAAGTCCACCCATAAACAGGCCTGCCAGGGACCGCCAGAACATGGCCGGTTTCGACTGGGTATATTGACGAAGCAACTCAATAAAGGCGAATACAACCAACACCAGCACTGTTAGCGTACCCTGTAATTTTGCGAAAGGCACCAGGCTGCTCACAAAGCCCAGCCAAAACAAATTACCCGCCGAGTTGAAGGTCTGTCGTGCCCACATACGCGAATATTGCCAGGTGGCCAGACCAATTAGGGCCAGAGAAAGCTGTTCGTTGGTAGCGTGGACGTAATCTATCTGCGTGGTAAAGGAAAAAAAAGCCAGACTCGGCACCAATGCAAGATGAGCCACCCGGCCACCAAAAAAATTCTCAATTGAAAAATACGCGCTTACCATGCTTACGACTAAGCACAGAAGCGCCATAACACGAAGCGAAGAATACGTGAGAGGTAGCCCGAGATGCCCTGGAATTGCTGCGTAATAACAACTGAGTGGCCCCATAGTAGCGCCGTCTACCGACTTCCAGTAAACAGGATGATAGAGCAACGTAAGCGCCTGGGACAGCAACTGGCTTTCATCTGGATTCAGTTCAACATTGACCAGCAGCATCGGCAACCGCATAAGTACAAGCAAACCTAACCCCAGGCCAAATATCAAACGGCTGTTGGTGCGCCAACGGACAGACAGCCAAACTACCCCAACAAACAGAAAAAAGACACCAAGCCAATACCAGCTTGGTGCCGTGTTAAACTGAAGCATCGTTCATTGAAATAAGGGAAGACAGCAAGCTATTGCTGTGTTTCTTATGCCTGCTATGACTCGCGTCACGATTAGGTAAGTGCCAATCGGGCAGCCATGCTATCGTGAATCTGAACCATCGTTTCTTTCAGGTCATAAGTCCAATCCCAGCTGGGGTAATGTTCCTTGAATTTGTTCAGGTTGGAGATATACCAGATATGGTCGCCACTACGGTTGGTTTCCGAGTATTGGTAATTCATTTTGTTGCCCGAAATTTCTTCGCAAAGTTTAATCGCTTCGAGCATAGAGCAGTTGGCATAGCGACCGCCACCGGCGTTATAAACCTCGCCCGCACGCGGATTCTGGTAGAAATGCCAGAACATGTTCACCAAATCCCAGCTATGGATATTATCACGCACCTGCTTGCCTTTGTAGCCAAAGATGGTGTATTGATTGCCCGTAATAGCGCATTTCATTAAGTAGGATAGAAAGCCGTGCAACTGCGCCCCGGAGTGGTTGGGGCCTGTTAGACAGCCACCCCGAAAAACCCCTGTTTTCATGCCAAAATACCGGCCGTATTCCTGTACCATTATGTCGGCGGCCACCTTAGAAGCCCCAAAAACGGAGTGCTTCGTATGGTCAATGCTCATGAACTCATCGATCCCGTCCTTAAAATACGGATGATTTTGATCGATTTCCCAGCGTGTTTCGGTTTCAATTAATGGCAGGAAATTCGGGTTATCCCCATACACCTTGTTCGTGGAGGTAAAAATAAACACCGCTTCAGGCGCGTGCAGGCGAGTCATTTCGAGCATGTTCAATGTACCAACGGCATTAACACCGAAGTCAGTGAACGGTTCGCGGGCGGCCCAGTCATGAGAGGGTTGCGCAGCCGTGTGCAGCACCAGTTTAATGTCGGTGCCAAACTCCTGAAATATCGTTTCCAGTTGCGATACTTCCCGAATGTCGGCCGGGCGGTGCTGATAGTTGGAGTATGCATCGGCTAAGCGGTTGCGGTTCCACTCCGTTGAGCCGTCGGCTCCGAAGAAGTACTGCCGCATGTTGTTGTCGATGCCAACGATGAGGTCGAATTTGTCA
>DATHAW010000672.1:0-6218 GCA_035296465.1 Spirosoma sp. | reverse complement strand
ATGCACGCGCCTTATCGACCAATAAGTTACGAGTTGATATCAAACCTGATTTAAAATCTTTAAATGGCACAGACCCTTTCGATATAATTTCGCTCTGGCACGTACTGGAACACATAGCAGACCTTAACCAGGCTATTTCACATCTGTACAATCTGCTCTCTGAAACGGGTATATTACTAATTGCCGTTCCAAATTCCGATTCTTACGACGCCACATATTTCAAAGAGTATTGGGCAGCTTATGATGTCCCACGTCACCTGCATCATTTCACGCCTTCGACAATTAAGCCATTAGTTGAAAAGCATGGCTTTAAGCTAAAAGAGCAACGGCCAATGCGTTTTGATGCCTTTTATATTGCTATGCTCAGTACCCGCTACCAGACAGGCAGAACAGATTATTTAAAAAGTGTTGGGGTTGGAGTCACCTCAAACGCAAAAGCTGAACAAACGGGTAATTCATCAAGTTTGACTTATCTATTCACAAAAGCAGACAGGTAACCCACACATAATACCGGTAAAGGTAACCCTAACAGAGCGTATGGCAAACAGGTCAATTTTAACTTAAAAAAGTGAAAATATTATGTGTATAAACCTGTGTATAAACTATCTTGACCTGTGGAAAACCTGTTTACAAGATGCCTATGTTGTGTGGACTAGTCAGTTAGTAATCCACAGGTAATAATTAGAGAAACAATTTTGTGGAGAAACTGCAACATATCAACCGTAAGGTCAACAGATTTTCCCCAGCCTGAGAGGTGCATAAGTTTTATGCACAAATCCACAGACTACTTGCTCATAAAATGTGGATAAAGTGTTAATATATTGATAATGAGTATGCTAAAAGTGGATAAGCTTAAATCGTTACGTTGATAACGTAACACATTTATCCACACATTCATCGTTAGGAAGTGTAAAACTTAGTTGTTCACATATCCACACCCACAATGGTTGTAATAGTTCTTTTTTAAAAATCCTTTTATATAAAATGTTAATAAGGTCAAATGTAATTTTTGTTGTGCTGCTGGTTTTGGCTACGAGCCTGGTGCAGGGTCAAAGTACGGGGGGCTCCACCTTGGCCGAAGAATATTATAAAGCCGGCGAGTTCGACAAAGCGGCCAATGAATACAGCAAGCTGCTCAAAACAGATGTGAGCTGGATTAGACTGTCGCGCTACGTTACCAGCTTACAAAAAAGCAACAAAGTCGATGAAGCCTTGAAGTACCTGCGAAAGCAGCAGCGTAGTGACGAGCCAAACCGGGCTTACTACGAATTGCTGATGGGTCAACTCGCTTCGCAGCAGGGCGATTCTACGTTAGCCAGCACGCAGTACAAGGCAGCCCTGCAATCAAGCAGATCATCGACGACCAGGCTCGAAAAAATTGCAACAGCCTTCTCCGAATCCGGAGAGACCCGCTGGGCCATCCGCGCCCTTGAAACCGCTCGGGAGGTAAGCCGGGACGCTGCGTCGTACAGTGAGGATTTAATGGCCCTCTACCGGGCAACGGGACAAACAGAGAAAGCAATTGACGAAATCATTCTGACCAGTAAACAATCCGACAAAAAAGAACGGGTGCTGGCCGCTTTGCAGGGCTTTATCAACACAAAGGACGAGCCACTGGTGGAAAAAGCCTTATACGCGAAGATTCAGCAGGAGCCTAATGAACTGGCTTATAACGAGCTGCTTATTTGGTTCTTTGTGCAGAAGCAAAAGTTTAGCCGGGCGCTGTTGCAGGAAAAAGCAACCGATAAGCGGCTGAAGTTAAACGGCGGGCGCGTGTACGACCTCGGAACGCTGGCCATGCAGAATAAAGAGTATAAAACAGCAGCAGAGGCATTCGACTACATTACCACAACTTATCCACAGGGACAACTGTATCCGTTTGCGCGTCGGCTGGTAATCAACGCCCGTGAAGAACAGGTAAAGAACACGTACCCCGTCGATAAGGGAGAAATACGTAAACTCATCGGCGATTATCAGCGGATGCTGCAGGAGATTGGCACTAATGCAAAAACACTCGAAGCCCTCCGAAGCACCGCTAACCTGTATGGCACCTACCTCGACAGCAAAGACACCGCCCTGACAGTACTCGATATGGCCATCGATATGGGGAAAACTGACCGAAACTTTGTGGATAAGTGTAAATTGGACAAGGGTGATATTTACCTGCTGAAAGGCGAGCCCTGGGAGTCAACGCTGCTATATTCGCAAGTTGAAAAGTCGCAGAAAGAAGAGCTGCTGGGCTACGAGGCAAAGCTAAAAAACGCCAAACTCCACTATTACAAAGGCAGTTTTACGGTAGCAAAAGACATCCTGGACGTTTTAAAGCTAGCCACGTCACGCGAAATTGCCAATGATGCCGAACAGCTGAGTCTGCTGATTTTGGATAACACCGGAATGGACAGCACTGAAGCCGCCATGCGATGGTACGCAAGTGTTGAACTACTCCTGTTCCAAAACAAAACGGATGAGGCTGTGGATAACTTAAATCAAATGTGGATAAAGTATGCTGACCATAGCTTAGCGGATGAGGTACTCTGGCTTCGGGCCAATACCTACCTGAAACAAGGAAAAAATGCTGAGGCTCTGGAAGATTTAAAGACGATTTCGGCTAAATATCCAACCGATATTTTGGGTGATGATGCACAGTTTATGCAGGGTAAAATGTATGAAGAGCAACTGAAGGATAAACAGGCTGCCATGGATGCTTACCAGAAAATATTGACCAATTACCCTGGTAGTATTTATGGGGCCGAAGCCCGAAAGCGTTTCCGAACGCTAAGGGGTGATACGGTTAATTAATTTTTACCAGCGCATAAAAAAAGCCATTTGAACAATGAATGGCTTTTTATGCGCTGGTAAAAATTACAGGACAGTCATTAATAGCGATTCTTTGAACGCTTCGTAATTAGCCGGTATGCGAATACTTTGCTTGGTACGATCTGCCAGAATGGCTAACCGTTCAGGCACTTCGACTGATGTACCTAAAACTTCCTCTACTAAGGGTTTAAATTTAGATGGGTGAGCCGTAGCTAAGGCAATTCCCACCATGTCGTCTTTATTGTCATCCATGTACGCCTGTAAACCCATAATGCCGATTGCGGTATGAGGACACGTAACGTACCCATAGTGATCAAAAATCTTTTTCATACCCGCCCGCGTCTCTTCGTCATTATAAAAATAGCCCGATACGTTTTCTTTAAACCGGTTATAGTCATCGCCGTACAAGTGAGCGAGCCGGGCAAAATTGCTGGGACTACCCACATCCATCGCGTTTGAGATGGTCGCAACGGATGGAACGGGCATATACGTACCCGATTGGATATAAGCCGGTACTACACGATTGAGATTGGTAGCTGCCACAAAATGCGAAACCGGCAGACCCATTTGCTGCACCATGGCACCGGCGCTTAGATTGCCAAAATTACCGCTTGGCGTCGAGAAAACGACCGGCTTACCCCGTTGACGAACCTGGCCGTAAGCGCTGACGTAGTAAAACCCCTGCGGTATAAGCCGGAAAATGTTGATTGAATTGGCTGACGAAAGCGACAGATTGTTATTTAGCTCTTCATCGACAAAGGCTTGTTTAACCATCGCCTGGCAATCATCAAAAGTCCCGTCAACTTCAAACGCCTGAATATTCCCTCCGAGGGTAGTAAGCTGTTTTTCCTGCAAGTCGCTGACCCGGCCGCTGGGATATAAAATCGACACCCGAACGCCCGGCACCTGATGAAAACCCATCGCCACCGCCCCACCCGTATCGCCCGACGTAGCGACCAATATATTAACTTCCTTGTCGCTGCGCCGGGAGTAATGCGACATTAGGGCAGCCATGTAGCGTGCCCCTACGTCCTTAAACGCTAAGGATGGACCGTGAAACAATTCCAGAACATTCGTCTTTCCCCGTTCCAGCTCAACCACTGGGGTCTCGAACGGAAACGCGTGATGTGTTAACTCCTCAAGTTCAGCCGTACTGATTTCGTCGCCGAAGAGTGCTTTGCTAATGAAAAAACCAATGTCTGCCAGCGATTGCCCGGCTATATTCTCAAAGAATGAAGCACCCAAATTAGGTAGGGGCGTAGGCATATACAAACCCCTGTCAGCCGGCAAACTGTGAAAAAGCGCATCCTGCGTAGATACGGTCGTATGTAGATTATTCGTGCTGTAAAAACGCATACCTGTTAGTAGCCATTGATAAAACAAAGTACGTTAAAAGGGCCGGATGAATTTGAGTAGGGAAGACGTAAATGTGGAAAAGTGTGGGGAATGATGGGATAAGTAAGGCAATCCGTAAATTTGTGAAAACATACACCTCATCATGTCTTTCGGATTTTTTAATGTGCCCACACCAGCTAATGAGCCGGTAAAGGAATACCGCCCCGGCTCCCCTGAACGTGAAGCACTCAAACAGGCTATCTCGGAATTTCGCTCGCAGGAAACCGATATACCAATGTATATAGGGGGTAGGCAAGTACGTACAGGCCGTAAACTCCGCATTTCGCCCCCCCATGACCACCAGCACACCCTGGGCTATTTTCACGAAGGTGACGCCGAACATGTCAGGCAGGCTATTGATGCCGCGCTTTCAGCCAAAGAGGCCTGGGCTGCGCTGACTTGGGAACACCGCGCCAGCATCTTCCTGAAAGCGGCCGAACTTTTTGCAGGTCCTTATCGCGCCCGCATCAATGCAGCAACGATGTTGGGCCAGTCAAAAAACGCCTACCAGGCCGAAATTGATTCAGCCTGTGAATTGATCGACTTTCTGCGGTTCAATGTAAAATTTGCCTCAGACATTTATCGGGAACAACCAGATTCCTCGCCGGGCGTATGGAATCAACTCGAATACCGCCCGCTTGAAGGTTTCGTTTTTGCCTTAACACCCTTCAACTTCACGGCCATTGCCGGGAACTTGCCAACATCGGCCGCATTGATGGGTAATACGGTTGTTTGGAAACCTGCCTATACCCAGGTGCTTTCGGCTAAAATTATTATGGACGTATTGAGTGAAGCGGGTGTACCTGATGGCGTTATCAACCTGATCTATGTAGACGGACCGATAGCCGGCGACGTTATTTTCAAACACCCTGACTTTGCTGGTATCCATTTTACGGGTAGTACCAAAGTCTTCCAAACAATTTGGGCGGAAATAGGCGCTAATATCCACCGGTATAAAACGTATCCCAGAATCGTGGGTGAAACAGGTGGTAAAGATTTTGTGATGGTTCACGAATCTGCTAACGCCGATGAGGTTGCAACCGGGTTGGTTCGTGGTGCGTTCGAATACCAGGGGCAAAAGTGTTCGGCCGCTTCGCGAGCGTATATTCCTTCAACACTCTGGCCTGATGTTGAATCACGACTTAAGCAATTCATGGGGGAGATGAAAATGGGAGGTGTAGAAGATTTCACAAATTTCATCAATGCCGTTATCGACGAACGCTCATTTTCTAACATCTCAGCGTATATAGATGAGGCAAAAAAAACCGATCAGGTTTCAATCGTTGCCGGAGGAAATTATGATGGTACGAAGGGGTACTTCGTAGAACCAACGGTTTTACGTGTTAATGACCCTTCATACAGAACTATGTGTGAAGAAATTTTCGGACCCGTACTGTCTGTCTATGTCTATGAGCCTGCTGAGTTTGATAATGTGCTTCAAATTGTCAATAGCACATCACCGTATGCCTTAACAGGAACAATATTTGCCAGGGATCGCTACATCATCGAACAGGCTTCGCGCGTACTGCAAAACGCAGCCGGAAACTTCTACATTAATGATAAACCAACAGGAGCCGTAGTAGGACAGCAACCCTTCGGAGGAGCACGCGCATCGGGTACAAACGACAAGGCTGGTTCGATACTAAATTTATTTCGGTGGGTATCAGCCCGTACCATTAAGGAAACCTACGTGAGTCCCAGACACTTCCGGTATCCCTTCCTACAACCCGATTAAATTTTAAGAAAAGTTTAAAGAAATTCTTGCGAAAAGTGCTTCAAATAGCTACCTTTGCATTCCCAAATCGGTAGGGAAGGCCAACAACGGTTGGCCACCATCTCGAAAGAGAGACAGTTCTTTGACGTATTGACATCAATAGGTAAGCATTAAGTAAGGCGATAAACATCGTAGCTAGCTGGTCTAGCTACACAATTATTTACGATGGAGAGTTTGATCCTGGCTCAGGATGAACGCTAGCGGCAGGCCTAATACATGCAAGTCGAACGGT
>DATHAW010000671.1:0-2604 GCA_035296465.1 Spirosoma sp. | reverse complement strand
GTTAATCAGCGACCCCGAGCCGAGACCGAGGTTGTTGAAGTTAATCTCCGGCGACAGGAAGCCGTTGTTCTGCGCCCGGAAGCCGTCGCGGTCGAACTGCTGGAACGAATAACCACCCAACACCGAGAAGTTGTTGTCTGGGTTCGAGCCGAAGCTGCGGGTGTAGTTGGCCGTTAGTTCAAGCAGTTGCGTTGAGTTCTGGTTAAGATTGCGGCTGGCGGTGCCATTTGCGCCGGAGAAAGCTTTGATGGCCGGATTACCCGCGTAAAAATTCCCTACCGTATTGTCGCGCTGTAACTGACCATTTACGCCCAGCGACAGGCCGTCGAGAATGTCGTAGCGCAGATTCACACCACCCTGTAGATACCCCTGCCGGTTGTTATTAATATAATTCTGCTGGATCGCCACCGGGTTGAACAGGTCAAAGCTGCCACCAACTTCGGCATAACCGCCCTGGTTGTTTTGAGCAACGGGGCTGACGATGGGCAGCGTCGGCAGGAAGAAGATAGCCTGTCGTATGGCCGCATCGGCAAATTGCCGGTTGTTTTCCGTGTAGGCTAAGTTATACTGGATGTTGAGCCGGTTATCGAACGCCTTCTGGTCCAGGTTCAACCGCGCCGTAACCCGGTTAAGGCCCGTACGCTTCACAATCCCCTGATTGTCGATATAGCTCAGCGAACCGCGATAGCTGAACGCCTGCGAACCACCGGTTACGGCCAGTTCATGGTTGTTTGTGGGAGCTAGGCGCGTTACCTCGCGGATCCAGTCAGTATTGAAGTAGTTGCCCTGCGCGTCTTTTGGGAAGCGCTGCACGTCGTTCAGGGCGGAATCGCCTTCAAACTGCCTAACGGCGGCAATATAGCCAGGACCGTCGAGCAGGTCGAGTTTGCGGCTGGCAGGCAGTTGGGCGATGGCCACATAATTGTTGAATGTAAGCGTAGTCTTACCCGATTTACCCCGCTTCGTCGTAACGATGACGACGCCGTTCGCACCGCGTGAGCCGTAAATGGCAGCCGCCGATGCATCTTTCAGTACGTCTATCGTCTCGATGTCATTCGGGCTGATGCTTTGGATGGGTACGCCAATTACACCGTCCACTACGTAAAGCGGATCGCCCGAACCCGATAGCGATGTGTAGCCACGCAGACGTACCTGCGGGTTTTGCGACGGGTCGCCCGAGGGCGTCGTAATTACCAAACCGGCCACTTTACCCTGAATGGCCTGTAGCGGGTTGGGGTTTACGCCGGGGTTCAGGTCACGGGCCGTCACCTGCGTAATGGCACCGGTCAGGTCTTTCCGTTTAGCCGTACCATAGCCCACAACCACAACTTCTTCCAGCGCTTTGGTATCATCGGCTAGCCGAACGTCTAACGTCGAACGATTGCCGACGGCAACCTCCTGCGTGGTGTAGCCAATGAAACTCAGCACCAGCGTTGCATTGTCGGGAACGTTGCTGAGGGAAAAAGCGCCGGTGGCGTCGGTGTTGGTGCCTCGCTGAGTGCCTTTGATCTGAACACTCACCCCCGGTAGCGCCGAGCCGGTTGGGTCGGTTACCTTACCCGTTATCGTGCGATCCTGAGCCCACACTGCCTGACTGCTCAGCAGCAGTATCATTGTAAGTAATGTCAAAAAGCGGTTGAATGCCTTTTGAACAACTAGCTGGCGTTGTGATGTCCCAGCCTGACCTACGTGATTGCCGAGGCAACTTATTCTGTAGGATTTGTTCATCATAGGTTTACAATAAAAAGTGAAAAAACGATTAGAAAGATTGTTTGTATACGTTCACGGGATAAATCAAGATGTGTACTTTGATCTATACCCAGTTGATTGATAGCAACTTAACTAGAAACAAAAGGACTTAAGCGCTATTCAATTGGCAAATTACATCAGGTAACACTGAAAATACAAATGCAGTTTTGTTAAAATCATGTTAGTCTGGGTCAAGATCGTATCATAATTATTGTTAAAATAAACCACGCTATTTGCACTAAACCTATAATTAACAATTATATGTGCCTGTCAATCAAATACTTATATAAATAACGTATCTGATAAATATAATTTTTAAGTTAAATAATACAATAAAGGCGACTGAACGGGTCTAACGAAAAACTTGTATTGTTTACAGCTATTTTTGTCTGAGACTAGACGGGGCACTTTCAGTGATGGCTGGCCCCGCCCTTTTTATGAATGCAGAAGACTTTCGTGTGTTAGCAGGGAAGGTAGAGGGTGACCTTTTTACCGATTCTACGCACCAAATCGTATACGCAACGGATGCCTCATCCTATCGGGAAATACCCGCTGCGGTTGCCGTTCCCAAAACGACCGATGACTTAAAGAAGCTGATTGCTTTTGCCAATGTTCATAAAACGTCCCTTATCCCACGCGCGGCTGGTACGTCACTGGCGGGGCAGGTAGTTGGTAACGGCATCGTCGTAGATATATCGAAACATTTTACCAAGATTCTGGAGATCAATCCCGACGAACGGTGGGTTCGGGTTCAGCCGGGTGTGATTCGTGATGAACTGAACCAGGCGCTGAAACCGTATGGTCTTTTTTTCGGCCCGGAAACGTCAACGGCCAATCGGGCCATGATCGGCGGTA
>DATHAW010000670.1:0-6415 GCA_035296465.1 Spirosoma sp. | reverse complement strand
GGCATCTTTCCCGACTCCAAAACGTTTGTCGACTGCACCTACACCCTGCCTCCAGACGAGTTGCTGGCCCGCTACGAACAGGAAAAGCCCAGTCCGGAATTCGACCTGAATGCGTTTGTCCAGCAACACTTTACGCTTCCTGATGCTGTAGCGTCCGATTACGTCAGTGATACCTCCATCAGCACGGCGGAGCACATAGACCGGCTCTGGGACCGGCTCACGCGGCCAGCCGACATAGGGGTTGCAGAGGGTCACGCGCAGGGTGATTCACGGGTGCCGCTACCGCATTCTTATGTTGTGCCCGGTGGGCGTTTCCGGGAAATTTTTTATTGGGATAGCTATTTTACGATGTTGGGTCTCAAAGAGTCTGGTCGGGTTGACCTGATTCGCGGTATGCTCGACAATTTCGCTTACCTCATCGACCAGTTTGGTTTTATTCCAAACGGTAACCGAACCTACTTCCTGAGTCGATCACAGCCACCATTTTTCGCCCTGATGGTGAATCTATTGGCCGAGATCGACGGGCCGGATGTGCTGGCCACCTACCTGCCGCAGTTACAACGGGAATTTAAATTCTGGCACAAAGAGTCAGGCGAATTGGCCCAACGACTGTTTGCCCGGCGTATGGTACAGCTTCCAGGTGGTGGTTTGCTTAACCGCTACTGGGATGACACCTCCACGCCCCGGCCCGAAGCGTACCGCCAGGAAATTGAACTGACAGAACAAATCGATAAGCTCGGCATCGCACCCGAAACGCTTTATACCCACATCCGGGCCGCCTGCGAGTCTGGCTGGGATTTCAGCAGCCGCTGGTTTGCCGATGGGCAATCTATGACCACCATTCACACCGCCGACATTGTCCCGGTTGACCTGAACTGTCTCTTATATCAGTTGGAAACGACCCTGCGGGATGCCAGTGCGCAGGCTAGCCTGACGGAGGAGGCAAACGGGTTCGGCACGCGGGCAACCCAGCGCGGGCAGCTCATTCTGGCAACGACCTGGAACGAGGAAACCGGCTTTTTCCACGACTTCGACGCGGTCACCAATCAGCACACACCCGCGCTGACTCTGGCCGGGGTATTTCCGTTATTTTTCAACCTCGCTACGCCCCAGCAGGCCGAGCGTGTTCACGACCGGCTTAAAGCCAACTTTCTACAGGCAGGCGGCTGGGTAACGACCCTCACCCAAACGGGCGAACAGTGGGACTGGCCCAACGGCTGGGCACCTCTGCAGTGGATGGTTTATAAAGGCCTGATGAACTATGGCTTTACCGAAACCGCCTACGACGGTCGCGATCGCTGGCTGGCGCTCAATGATAAAGTATTTAAGGTGACGGGCAAGATGATGGAAAAATATAATGTCGTCGATGCGGCCCTAACTACGGGCGGGGGTGAGTACGTTAATCAGGATGGCTTCGGCTGGACAAATGGCGTTTATCTGCGGCTACTAGCCGATAAGACAAAACGTAGCTGAGCGTGGCAGTAGGTGAGGGCAACCACAGTTTCGTTCTTCGGGTTTGGTAACCGTCCGTTCTGGTGACCGTTTGCTTGATCTAACAGCAGCTTATCCGAATCAGATTGCAACTGGACCGACGTTCTGATTGTTTAGTAGTTAAATATTAGCTTTCTTAACCATGACACCGCTTCGTAAACATGCTGTTTTAAGGCGCGTAAAAGATATTACGCTAAGCACCACCCTCAGTCTGGCCCTGCTTTCCGGCTCGGCAACGCTGCAAAGCTGTGGCAATAATAAGCCGGATGAAGCCGAGCGTACCGAAACCAGCTTCGGCAAAGGCGTTCGGACGTACATAACCGAAACTGCCCCCGGCAATTTTAAAATTACGGATGAAGTACCCGCTCAGCCAGGACAGGCCGGGGCCATTGTTAGTTATGCCGACGGTCATCGCGACACGCTGAGTGTTGAGGCTGCCAAACGACTCGTCGACACGGATGAGTCAACGCGCAGTTACAACCAGAATCCGGCGGCTTATGGCTCCATGCATCACAATGGGCTGGCCAACGTCCTGCTTTGGGGCAGCCTGGGTTATATGCTCGGACGCAGCAATTCGAGCCAGTATTATAATGACCGTCAGCGGTACGGTTCGGGCGTTTATGCCAATCAAAATGTGTATCAGCGCTCAACGCAGCTTGGCGACAACATTCGCTCCTCCCGCGTAACCCGCACGGTCCGGCCCTCCGGTGGACGTAGCGGTTTCTTCGGTAGTGGCCGTAGCCGGGGGTTTTCGGGTTAGGCCGGCCGTAGGCTTACCGACTGTTATCTATTTGTTAATAAACCAATTACCTGAATACCTTACCCTGCCCTCCGGCCTATTTTTCGTACATTTGACGCATGAATCGGGAACAGAATCTGAAGCGGCTGCGGGAGGAGAAAGTTGATATATGCATCATTGGCGCTGGGGCCAGCGGTGCCGGTGCCGCTTTAGACGCAGCGTTGCGCGGGTATCGGGTCGCCCTCATCGACCGGGGCGACATTTCCGGGGAAACTTCGTCGCGCTCAACCAAGCTCATTCATGGTGGGGTTCGTTACCTCGAGCAGGCTATTAAAAAGCTTGATCTGGCTCAGCTTAAGCAGGTTCGGCATGGTCTGGCCGAACGTCGGACGGTATTGCGCAATGCCCCACACCTCGCCAATCCGCTGCCCTTGTTAACCCCCGTGTTCAGCGCCATCGAAGGCTTATACATCACCATTGGCCTAACGCTTTATGACCTCATTGCCGGTCAGGATTCGCTTCCCAAAGGCCGCTGGCTAAACAGAGCACAGGCCCTTTCCAGGATGCCAACACTAACGCCCCGCATGCACAGTGCAGTTCTCTACTACGATGGACAACTGAACGACGCCCGCTATGCACTGGCGCTGGCACACTCGGCCGACGAAGCCGGGGCCACCGTTGCCAACTACGTTGCCATAACGGGATTTAAGGGGCATAACGGACGTATTGAAACGGCCATCGGACGAGACGAACTGACAGGGGAAACATTCCCCATTCGGGCCAGACTTTTCCTGAACTGTACGGGGCCCTACGCCGATGCAATCCGGCTGCTGGCCAACCCAGACCTTGAACAGCGTATTCGGCCAAGCAAGGGTGTTCACATCGTCCTGCCCCGCGAAACACTGCAAAGCGACTGTGCCATGCTAATCCCTAAAACCGACGACGGGCGGGTTGTATTCGCCATTCCGTTTGGCGATAAAGTTTTTGTTGGCACTACCGACGATGACTATACCGATCTGGACCGGGAACCGGCTCTGGAGCCACAGGAGGTTACTTACCTGCTTGATACGTTACGTCCCTACTTAGCCAAAACGCCCGACAAAGCCGATGTTCAGGCGGGTTTTGGTGGCATCCGGCCCTTGATTGTCAGCAGCCGCGCCGATACCAAAACTCTCCTGCGCGATCACGAAGTTGAGTACGACGCCAAATCGAATTTACTGAGTCTGCTTGGCGGAAAATGGACTACCTACCGCCTAATGGCCCAGGACGCTATTGACCGGGTAGGTGAGCTACTCGGAAAATCAGCAGTGAGCGCTACCGAAACCCATTATTTAGTCGGGGGCGAACACTACCGATTCGAAGACTGGCACAAGCTGCAACGTCAGTATGGGTTGCCCACCGACGTATGTCAGCACCTGATGCAGACCTACGGCAATCGGGCCGAACGGGTAGCTGAACTAACGAAGGAACAGCCTCACTTTGCCTATAAGCTAACTGACAGCCTCCCCTTCCTGAACGCCGAAGTTGTGTATCAGGTACGGCAGGAGATGGCCGTAAGACCCCGCGACGTGCTGGCCCGGCGGTGGCGGGTTGAACTTTCCGACTGGCAGCTAAGCGCCCGCCTGACACCACAGGTGGTTGAGTTGATGGCGGCTGAACTGGGGTGGACAGACACAACCAGCGCTGAGCAGATAGCATTCTACCAGGCATTGCTCGCGTCGTTTGCCACCCAGGCGGGACTATCCAACAGACAACAGGAATTGGCACGGGCCTAAGCCTTCATAAGGTGGCAGACGGAATCAGTTCGATAATGGCCTGATTATAATCGCTTCACTGGTTGATGCTGCATCAGGTCGTTAATAATTTTTTCAACCTGCGGCACAGGCATTTTCACAACCAAATACTGATGACCTTTCCCCGCCGTATCCCAGCCATTTGAACCGTCAGGGTTCATCGTTAGCCGACCGGATTTTACTGTGTAAAAGGGTTCATAGCCTTTGATACCCACCAACACGGCCGTCTGGTCCCAGCTCATACGCCCTCCTGCATCCTCCTTTGCTTTGGCCATACTAATGGCAAAAACATCTTTCACCGGACTATTTCGGATCCGGGGATTTTGCGTCAGGGGCAACCCGCTGTGAATCTGTTCGCCAATCTCGAAACCACTCAGCAATACGGGTGTTGGCCAGTTAGCAAACACCTTATTCGAGGCCGGGATATCCTTGTACACGTTGAATTCTTTTCCGCTGGGAAATTTACCAGCCATACTAACCAACTGCTTTACTTTCTTAGCCACTAACTCTTTGCCTGATAGGGGTGAATATTTATCAGCGCTGGAAGAAAGCAGATTGGCTAAGTTGGTCATAAATCCAACCGAAATTATTGTTACGCTGCGGTCGGGTTGTTTGGCCAGTAGCTGACGATACAGGACAACGGCGTCGGGAACGTCGGCATTGCTGCGAATGGAATGGGGGTAGCGGGCCGTGATGGTATCTGACCAGTGCTGATTGTCCTTATCGGTAATAGCGTTCCCTGTGGGAACACCGATTGGCAGGTTCGGGCGACGAAAATACGTGTTCAATACGCTTAACACTGCCGTGACTTTGGGGTACTTTGTGCTGGCAATGGTGGCTAGAATCTGTGCCTGACCACTGTCGGCGAGGGCGTGAAGTATGGCAATGGCGCCGACGTCGTCGTAGTCGGGTCCCATGTCGGTATCGAAAATCACCGGAACCGGCTGACGTCTCGGAGCCGACTGGCCCAGCGACTGACCGACCGTCAGTGTTAGCAACAGTCCAAACAAAACTAGCGGGGAGTAGGTCATAGAAAAGGATTGTTTTGCACAAAGAAAGCACTTTGCCCGCACCATCTCCCCTTACTTTGTTAATCAATATCTTTTAGTCAACTGTCAACCCTATGCTTCTTAAGTCTCTCCCCATAACACCCGATGACCAACTCCGCAACCTTGGCTGGGATTGGATGCTCGGTCAGGATACCCTGCCCTACCTCACCAACGAAGTCGTAAGCGTAACGCCCGCTGAAGCCGACGCCTACTACGAAGCAGCCAATGAACTGTTCGATATGTTTGTGGCAGCCGGGCAGCACGTTATTGACCAGAACCGTTTCGCTGAACTGGGCATCCCGAACAACCTTGTCGATCTGATTAAATTCTCGTGGGACGACGACCGAAATATTCATCTTTACGGCCGCTTCGACCTGGCGGGCGGTGTCGACGGCAGGCCCATAAAGCTTATTGAGTTTAACGCCGACACGGCAACCTGCCTGCCCGAAACAGCCGTCGTTCAGTATGCGCATCTCCGCGCTAACGGCCTCGACGAGAGCCAGCAGTTCAATACCCTGTTTGAAGCGCTGACGAGCCAGTTTGAGGAACTGCTGGCCCAGCACCCCGACCTACAACCAACGTTGCTACTGTCGGCCATGCGCAACATTCCTGAAGACGACGCGAACGTAGCCCTAATTGGCGAAGCAGCCCGCGAAGCCGGGTTTGAAATTGAGTTTGACTTTGTAGACAGTGTGGAATTTTCTGCCGAGGAAGGCATTTTCTGGCAAAACCCCAAAAATGGTCAGTTCGAGAAATTAGATTTCTGGTTTAAGCTCGTACCCTGGGAATCCATTGCCGAAGGCGAGCCGGAGTTGACGACTATTTTAACTGAAATTATAAAGAAGCGGCTGGCAGTCGTGCTGAATCCAGCTTACGCGCTACTTTTCCAGTCGAAGTATATCCTCAAGATTCTTTGGGAGCTATACCCCAACCATCCACTGCTCCTGGAAACAGATACTAAGCCATTGTCAGGCAAAGCCTGTGTGGAGAAAGTGCTGTTTGGACGCGAGGGTTCTAATGTTCGCATTCTCAACGCCGATGGCAGCGAACGGCAGGCTGTTGCGGGTGAATACGGTGATTATCCCAGGATATACCAGGAATACGTCGCTTTTACAACGGATTCTGCCGGGTTTACCTACCAGGCGGGGGTGTTTTACGCAGGCGATGCTTGCGGGCTGGGTTTTCGGCGCGGTGGCTTGATTTTAGACAATACTGCTGGATTCGTGGGACACGTAGTCGAGTGACGGCCCGCAACTAATAAATGCTTCGTTGTACCAAACTGATATAAATTGGTTTGGTACAACGCAGCATTTATTAGTTTTTATGTTGCCTTTATTTGCCTA
>DATHAW010000669.1:0-2729 GCA_035296465.1 Spirosoma sp. | reverse complement strand
AGGGTTAGGTAGTCATAACAGATGCGCTGTTCAGCCAGCTTGTCAAATACGGCGGGGGTAAAATGCAGACCGGCCGTTGGTGCGGCAACAGCGCCCTCCTGTTTTGAGTACACCGTTTGATACGTATTGCGGTCTGCGCTGGTGGCGGCTCGTTTGAGGTAGGGTGGCAGGGGTATTTCGCCTGCATGCTGAATAAGCTGGGCAAAGGTTAGATCGGCGGGTTGCCAGCTTAGCCGAATGATCGACTGTTCATAATTATGCCATGTAGCCCTAAGCGTTACGGAGCCGGCTGACGTGGGCAGCAACGCTTCGAGCGATTCGATGGGTTTCCAGCGTTTACGGTTGCCAACCAAGCCATGCCAAATAGCAGAACCGGTTGCCTCCATAGCCTGACTGATTACCATCGGCGCCGAGGGCCCAGTTGGTTCGTCGGAAACCGGCATCAGCAGAAACAACTCAATAACTGCGCCGGTTGGTTTGGTGAAATACAGCCGGGCCGGAATGACTTTGGTATTGTTGAATACCAGAAAACTGCCTTTGGGCAACAGATTGGGCAAGTCTGTAAACTGAGCGTGACTCACCTGACCAGACCGGTAAAAGAGCAGTTTCGATGCATCACGCTGGGGCAGCGGAAATCGGGCAATGCGTTCGTCGGGCAGGTCGTACTGAAACTGACTCAGGCGTAAATCACTCATCTCACTCATCGCCAGCGGGTTTCATGAACAGTCGAATGGGCAGGGCGACCAACACGATAATTAGAATGGCCGTGCTGAGAGGCAACAGCCAAGCGTAATCCAATGACTGAAGTTTCCGCGACGAGTTGTTCAGGAACGATAGCACCATCAGGCCCAAGGCAAGAACGGTGTTGATGGCCGCCATGAGCGCATAGAACCAATTAGTGACGACCACATTCAGGGCATCCCGATGGCTGGCCCACGCCTGCTGATTCAGGACGGGTATTCGGGCCGTCGGGACGCGGGGAAATAACCGGGCTACGGCGTTTATAAGGGTATTATTGACGAGGAAAATAGCAACGGCCATGTAGAATAACGACTCCCGGCTAATAAACTGGATGGGCTGATTTAAGTCATCGAAACGAACAGCTACCTCACCCGGATACGATATATAACTGTTAAATAATGCAAATAACAGCCCGAGAATGGAGATTATGCGCCAAACGCGGACAAAAAATGTACCTGTTTTCATAAAAAGCGTTATCAGTCGTAGAACGGGGCTGCCGGGCGGTT
The DNA here is from genome assembly GCA_035296465.1 of Spirosoma sp. Classification (GTDB taxonomy): domain Bacteria; phylum Bacteroidota; class Bacteroidia; order Cytophagales; family Spirosomataceae; genus Spirosoma. The sequence continues at coordinate 1,482 of DATHAW010000669.1, read as the reverse complement.
ACCAATCATAAGTACGCAACCGTGTGTATCTGGTCGTCTCTACGCCTTACTTTTGGGGTGCAAAGGTACGGGCTGAACGGTGCAAATCCGTTAGTTTAGCCATTTGTCAGGCAATTTGGTTTAGTAAGAATATGAAAATTTACACAAAAACGGGTGACAAGGGCCAAACTGGCCTGATAGGCGGACGCCGGGTGAGCAAAGCTGATTTACGCATTGATGCCTACGGAACAGTCGATGAACTCAACTCATGGATTGGCTTAGTGAGCGACCAGGCCGTGAACAGCGGACGCAGATCGGTACTCAAGGAAATTCAGGACCGTCTGTTCACAGTTGGGGCCGACCTAGCCTCAGACCCAAATAAAGCTCCAAGACAAATGATGCCCGCTATAATCCCAGCCGATGTTACGTTGCTGGAAACCAGCATGGACGCTATGGATGCTGAGCTGCCGGAGTTGCGGGCGTTTGTGCTCCCCGGCGGCCATGAAGCCGTATCGTTCTGCCATCTGGCCCGGACCGTGTGCCGCCGGGCCGAGCGGCTGGTTATTACCCTCAACGAAAAGTCGCCCCTGGACCCGTTGCTCATTCAATACCTTAACCGGTTGTCGGACTACCTGTTTATGCTGAGCCGGAAAATGGCCCAGGAGCTGGGAGCCGAAGAGGTGCAGTGGAAGCCAAGGACGTAACAAGCGGCTATTTATGGGGTATTCGGCGAACGGATCAGTTGATGGGGAGCATTCAAAAATAAAGTTGTCAGAACAACTAAATTTCCTCAGTCTAAATTTTTAGCTTTGTTCCGAGGGGGTCGACCGCACAGCCTGTTGACCTAACTCATTAACCAACACCTTTTATGACGACGGACGTCTTTCAAATTGAAATGCGGAAAGCAGAACGCTCCCGCATTCAGGAGGTAGATTTTAACCACCTGCCTTTCGGAAAACATTTCTCGGACCACATGTTTGTGGCCGATTTCAAAGACGGCGAGTGGCAGAATCAGATGATTGTGCCCTATGACAACTTCACGCTCAGCCCGGCCCTCTCCTCGCTGCACTATGGTCAGTCGATTTTCGAGGGCATGAAAGCCTATAAAAACGAAGCGGGCGAGGTACTCCTGTTCCGGCCTCACGCCAACCTGGAACGAATGAATGAGTCGGCCCGCCGGATGTGCATGGCCAACATTCCCGAAGAAGTATTCATGGGCGGGCTGGAAGCCCTGCTCCGAATTGATGCCGACTGGGTACCCACTGCGCCCGACAGTTCGCTCTACATCCGGCCGTATATGTTCGCAACCGACGCGTCGCTCGGTGTGGCCCCGTCAAAAACGTATCGCTTCTGCATCTTTACCTGTCCGGTAGGCGCGTATTATACGAACCCTCCGAAACTCAAAGTAGAGACCGAGTATATCCGGTCGGCACCGGGCGGAGTGGGCTACGCCAAATGTGCCGGTAATTATGCCGGGTCTCTGTATCCCACTATGATGGCGCA
>DATHAW010000668.1:0-3402 GCA_035296465.1 Spirosoma sp. | reverse complement strand
GAGGACATCGAAATAGGTGACAAATTTGGTCGGCTGGAATTATCTCATCGCGTTCGGCTGGAGCAACGATGGCTCGCTCAGTTATCAGGTATTAATACACGCAGGGTAGACAGTTGGGAATACCAGCATCGCATTCGCTATCAATTATCAGCCAATTACCCGCTAAGCGGCTCCACTATAGACAGCGGTGAGTTTTATTTAAATGCTTTCGACGAACTGTTTATTAGTTTTGGTAAAAATGTAGGCAATAATGTCTACAACCAAAACCGAATTTCCGGCGGATTAGGCTACCAGTTTAATGACAATTTCAGGCTGGAACTCAATTACTTCAATCGTATACTACAGCATAGCGAGGGAGACCCAATAACAAAAAAGCCAATCTTCGACATTGATAATGGGTTTCGGCTGAATGTGGATTATAATTTTAATTTTTGGAAGGGTAACCAATGATGTTGACCAGGCTCTAACAAAGTGGTGTAACAAACTGAATTAAGAGTAACAGCCATCAGGCTCATCTGAGAAAGTATTACCCCAACTGCCCATTCAGCCACTGAACGCTGCTACGGTCTCCTGTATCTCTATTTCTTAAACAACCCTATGACATCCCGCGAGAAAATTTTACAGACCATCCGGCAGAACAAACCCGCATCAACGCCCCTGCCCGACCTGACGGAGTTGGCGCAGGTCGCGTCGGCCAACTTTGCCGATAACGTAGTGCAGTGGTATAGCACGACGCTGACGGGCATCGGTGGGCATGTGGTGCCGGTAGCCAGCTGGGCCGAGATTGAACAACACATAAGGCAGCATTATACGACCGGCAAACACCGCATCATCAGCACATTGCCTCAATTAGCCGACGTAGCTGATATGACCTGGCGGGGGGATTTGCCTGATGAAGTGCTGCCCCACACGCTGGCCGATGTGGAACTGGCAGTTATTGCGGCTCACTTTGGGGTAGCCGAAAACGGTGCGGTCTGGGTTACGGAGCCGCTGCTCGGCAGTATTCAGAACCGCCCCCTGCGCGTTATACCTTTTATTACGCAGCATCTGGCAGTGGTGCTGGCGGTGGAGGACCTGGTGCCGACGATGCACGACGCTTACGATCGGATAGGGAATGAGACTTATCCGTTCGGCGTGTTTATTGCCGGGCCAAGCAAAACTGCCGACATCGAGCAGTCATTAGTGCTGGGTGCCCACGGTCCGAAAACGATGACAGTGTTTATGCTACAATAGAATGAGCTTTTGATTCCACCTGATTCGTAAACCAGACCTTTCCGGGTTCTTGGAGGCCGCTCCGGGGTGTCTACAAAAGTGATAATGCAGCACCACAGAGTAAACGATGAACCTGACATTAATGAATACCATCATCGCAGATGCTCCAGCCTGTCTAGCATTTCCAGGCAGGCACGGCTGTTGTGATACGGGCACTTCCACATGCTGATTTTATCGTTGCCCAGGACCTTATACGTCTCATCGACCCCACTGAACCATTCACCGTTTTTAGTATCGAGCAGATGCTTTTTAATGAACGTCCAACTTTGCATAGACTTATCCAGGAATGTTTTCTCGTGAGTTAGCTGATAGGCGTTCAGAAACCCAACCATTGCTTCGGCCATTACCCACCACGAGCGTTCGCGGTTAAGGTGTTTGGTCACTGTGTCATATTCGTAGTTCATGCCGCCGTCAGTGTCCAACCCGGTCGATGCCGCCCTGGCCATATTGATGGATACCGTTCTAACGGTTTTCTGCAGCGGTTTATCTTTGGGGTTTACCTTAGCGAGCAGATCGGCTGCTTCGGGCAGAAGCCAGGATGCTTCAATATCGTGGCCGTAGGAAACCGCTGTTTTACGTACGCGCCAGTTCTCGTCCATGAATAGGTTCATGCGGTACGTTTTTGGGTCGACAATGTGTTTCAGGAAAACCGCGAGCATACCCCGCATCTGCTGCGCTACGGTTGCATCGGGCCAAACCCGATACAAATTCGTAAACGCTTCCAGAATGTGGAGGTGCGTGTTCATGGTTTTTACTTCCTGATTGTCGCGCTTGCTGAGAATGTAATCGCTGGCAGGAGACCAGTCGCGAGCACGAGCTTCCAGAAAACCACCTTTCGACGGGTCATAGGCGTGGGCCACCATCAGCTTAAACAACTCCTTAGCACGCGCCAGAGCCGGAGCGGAGTGCGTTACGCGGGCGTATTCGCTCAGGCCATAGAGGGCAAATGCTTGTCCATACAGTTGTTTGACCGTCTGTTTAGGCTGCCCGGTAGGGCTTACTGACCAGAACACACCCCCATATTGCGGATCAATAAAATGCTGTTGAATGGCGGCAAATGCCTGGTCGGCGGTGGCCCGGTAGTCCTCATGCTGGGTGTGATGCAGGCCCGCCGAAAACGTCCACAGGATACGGCTATTCAAGACAATGCCTTTGTCGGCGTTGGGATCGGGGCGGTTCTGATAATCAACGCGACCGTAGAAACCCCCGTTTTTAGGATCCGGGGCATATCGCTGCCAGTAGGCCAGAATATCTTTATGTTCCTGCCTGAGTTCGGCGCGGAATTGATTTAAATCCATAAAAAAATATCGACTAATGAACTTGAACCTGGAGTAATAAAGTATAAAGCAGCAGAGGGCCTATACTTCATGATTTCTGGTCAAATTCATTAGCCAATATCGCCTTACTCTCTAACTATCTTCAGCCTAATCGTTCGATTCGCTGCCGCTACGTTCACTGCTGTGGCCCGAATGACCATGACCACCTTTGTCTGTATTCTCTACCGAGCCGGTGGCGTCGTGCTCATCTTCCGTACTTTGCTTGGTCTTATGCCGGCCCCGCGCGGTCTTGCCCTGGGCTTCGTCGGGCAGGTTATTATCTAGTTCGTACTTTTTTGTGTTGTCGGCCGTTTCACGGACGGTAGGTTGGGTTGCTCCTTTGCTCATTAGTGTTTTGTTTGTCTGTTTTAGTACTACCGCTTCCGACTTCCATTGCGGTTACCACTGTGGCCGGAGTGTCCATGTCCACCGCGCTCATCGGCCAGCTCATTCTTTGTTTTGCCGTGAATTGCCGGGTCATGTTCCTCTTCGGGACCCTGTTTCGTCTTATGTGAATCGGACATCTCCTGCTCCATAGCAGGGCGCAGTCCGCTTGTATCGCGGGCTTCGTGATTGCGGGTATGCTCACCATGTGGCCGCTTATCGTTCGAGCCGGGTTGATCAGTGGTGTTATTGTTAGCCATAACTTTAGTATGATTTTGTTGAGTAATTTCTAAGAAGATAACACCGGGCCATTACGAATGTTTAAAAGCCCGAAGGCCACCATCAAGGAGTTGATGGTGGCCTTCGGGCTTTTAAACAGTTGGGAAATCCCACTAAATCAATTGTATCCTGGGTTCTGCTTCAGCACGTC
>DATHAW010000667.1:0-5338 GCA_035296465.1 Spirosoma sp. | reverse complement strand
GCACCCTTAAGTGTTGGTGGGCCTGCTCAACCAGCGGCAGGATCGCTTCCTGCACCTGTCCAACCAACTGGGTGAGCTCCAGCCGCCGACGATGCAGTTCAATCTTGCCCAGGTTGATGCGGCTGATGTCCAACAGATCATCCACCAGCCTGACCAGATACTGCACTTCCCGGCTCATCAGGGGCAACACCTCTTTCAGCGGTAACTGCTCATCGGTTCCTCCGGTCATTTCCAGCACCTGCAAGGCATTGGACAGCGTACTCATGGGGTTGCGCAGTTCGTGCGCCAGCAAGGCCAGAAATTCATCTTTCCGCCGATCGGATTCTTTCAGGGCCGCTTCGGCGGCTTTGCGCCGGGTGATGTCCACCAGGGTCAGCACAATGCCGTTGATCCGTTCCTGGGCCGTTCGGTAGGGCAATATCCTGAGAATAAACACCCGGCCGTCGGTGGTCGCTACTTCGCGTTCCTGGGATTGCAGGGTGGTCAGCACCAGTTGGGCATCTTCGCCCAGCTTGTGGTAATCCAGGTGATGGGTAATATCCGTCAGGGGACGGCCATAATCGGCCGGAATCAAATTAAAGATTTTCTGGGTAATGGGCGTAAACAGGTTCACCCGCAGGCTCAGATCCAAAAACAGCGTAGCAATGTCCGTCGAGTTGATCAGATTGCGCAGGTTATCACTCGACAGGGAAACTTCATCAATCTTGACCTTCAGTTCCTGGTTCACCGTCGTCAATTCTTCGTTGATCGACTGCAACTCTTCTTTGCTGGTTTCCAGTTCTTCGGCGGCTGAGCGCAGTTCCTCATTCATGGCCTGCAACTCTTCGTTCGACGCTTTGAGCGCTTCGGCCTGAAGCTCGTGCTGGTGATTGGTCGTTTGCAGCTGGGTCTTCACCCGCATCAGCTCGTCTTCCAACTGCCGAGCCACGGGCTCGGCCGAGACCCGTTCGCCCGGCACTTCCTCCGTCGTTTCACCGGTCGTCTCGAAGAGAACCAGAAAACACCCCCGGGCCGGATCGCCATCGCCCAGTACGGGGCGCACCTGTAAGGCCAGCGTTTCGGATTGCCCGCCTATCGGTAGCGTCAGGCCCCGCACCTCAACCGTGGTTTGCTGTTGGGCGGCCTGGTAGAAAGCCGTGCGCAACTCCAATCGCAGTTCGGGCCGGATCAGCTTTAGCAGGTTGCGCGAAATCTCATTGCCCGAAAAGTGGAAGTAGCGCTCGGCCCGATCGGCAAAATGCAGGATGTCGTATTCCTCATTGACCAGGATCGAAGGGGGCGCAGCCTGTTCGCGCAAACGCTGGTGTACATCACCGTAACTCTGGCGTTCTACCGGACGGCTTTCCACTTCGACCGGGGCAATGGCGGGGAGAGGGGAGCTTAATATAGTGGGGGCAAGGGTTCTGGATACCGGATACCGCCTGCCCATCACCAGGCGGCTCTGGTACAGATGATGCTCCCGACTGACGGTGGCGTACAAATCTTTGGTGCTGTCGGTGGTCTCCGACAGACCCAGCAGCAGGTAGCCGCCTTGCTGGAGGGCAAAGTGAAAGGTTTCCAGCGCCCGCTCCTGGGCCGTGTGATTGAAGTAGATCAGCAGGTTCCGGCAACTGACCAGGTCCATTCGCGAAAAGGGCGGGTCTTTGAGCACGTTGTGGCGGGCAAACAGCACCATCTCACGGATTTCCCGGCTGATGCGGTAGCGATCCCCTTCCTGAATAAAAAAGCGGGAAAGCCGCTCGGGCGACACATCGGCTGCATCGTTGAGGGTATAGAGCCCCTCCCGCGCCTGGTTGATGGCATCCTCATCAATATCGGTGGCAAAAATCTGAATTTTAGGCGCGTCTGGCCTACCCTGGGTTTGTTCGGCTGCCAGCATGGCCAGTGAGTAGGCTTCTTCGCCGGTGGCGCAGCCAGCCACCCAAATCCGGACGGTATCCTCGGCTTTCTTTTTCTCCAGGATGGCGGGCAGGACCGTCTGCTCCAGGCTGGTAAAGACCGCCGGATCCCGAAAGAAATTGGTGACCGAGATCAGTAGGTCCTTCAGCAGTGCTTCGGCTTCCTGGGGCTGCTGGAGCAGATAGGCGGCATAAGCGGGCAGATCGGGCAGGTTGCGTACGGATATCCGGCGTTCGATGCGACGCAGCAGCGTAGGGCGTTTGTAATTGGAGAAATCATGCCCCGTGCGCAGCCGCAATTGATTAAACACTTCGCGCAGGGCCTGTTGCTGCTCCTGGGGACGTTGATCGGCGTCCACGTGAATGGCTACGTTGCCCAGCCCCTGACGGTAGGCGATCAGCTTACCCGGAATCTGGTCCACCGGCAGCACCTCATCAACGAGGTCGGTGGCAATGGCCTGGCGGGGCATTTCGTCATAAGCGGCCTGGCGGGGGCTTTGCACAAAGACCGCCCCACCGTATTCTTTTATACGCTTAAGCCCCATGGAGCCATCGGCCCCGGTGCCCGACAAAATCACGCCCACTGCCCGTGGACCGTGCGAATCCGCCAGGGTGCGAAAGAAAATATCGACCGGGGCCCGGCGCTCTTGCTGACTGGTATTGGGCAGGACGGTAACGTGGCCATCCTCCATCAACAAATGTTGATTGGGCGAAATAACGTAGACGTGGTCCGGGGCCACTTGGACCCTTTCAGTAACCTGCCTGATGGGGAGAGGGGTGACGTTCTGTAGAATTTGAGCTAGTTGGCTATTAAAGTCGGGCGACAGGTGCAAAATAACAATATAAGCCAGCCCCGACTGGGCCGGCACCTGTTCAAAAAAGGCCATCAGGGCTTCGACGCCCCCGGCGGAGGCCCCCACGCCAACGACTAAAAACTGACCATCGGCTGACTCTTCGGCGGGAATGGGGGTTGTTGGCAATTCGTTCAAGGGTTTTCTTTAGGTTTACAACCCGCTCAATACAAAAACCGGATAGATAGATAGATAGATAGTTATCGAACGGGTCTTCCAGGTTGTTTTTCAGCAACCCGATTGTCGCCCAGACCCTACAGGGGCCTGCTTGTACAGGATAACGATGGCACCGGGGATAGGTGGCGGTAAATTGTAACACGGGATGGTAATCTTTTCGTTTGAATTTATCAGGATATATCTCCCGCTTGTTCCAGCGACTTTTTTTCATCCTGATGCCGCATTTTCATTTGTTGACGTTCTTCATGTTGACGAACCATTATTTTAATGAGCCGCGCCGACTGTTTTTTTGTCAGGTCCATGCAAACTGGTTTGTCATCCTGATGAACGGAAAACATGGGAGCGTTATCTTCCTTAACCAGGGCCAGAACCTTTTGCTGATCGGTTGCCAGCGAGTTCCATTCCTGTAAATGACGTTGTTGTAATTTAATGCGGGCCTTCAGTAAAGATAGAGATTGATTCATTGCACTAGTTCTTAATCGGTCAGTTGGACGATCCCGCGTATTTCCATTAGTTGCCTAACTAAACCGGCTTCCATTGCTGGTGATACCCGCAAGGTCTTATGCACCTTACCTATACGTAGTGCAATATAATCGCGTGACCGTGTTTTTCAATCGGCCAGGCACAAACTTATTCAAACGGAGTCACCACTCAATGAATGGATTTTATTGGCCGTTTTGAACCGCTTTTACAGGAATCGCCGGGGCTCATCATTCCTGTAAACGGAAAGCGGGCAACCAGTCAACCGATGGGAATTGGGCCATCATCCGGCTAAATAGGAGCAATCGATGCGTTTTGTTCATGGCCAGGCAGCCTGGACCGTAAAGCAGGGATGTGTCCGGTTTTCCATTGCCTCAATTCATTTGCCTGCTCAGTCACCCAGGGTGGGCGGAAGCGGTTTTACACCAAAAAATGGGATGGGGTCCGTGACCTCACAGTTTATAAACCGCCTGTATGGCCAAACGTGATATAATCGTGATTGGCGCGTCGGCCGGTGGGGTCTACGCGCTTAAAGAACTGGTCGCCAATTTACCGGCCGACTTTCCGGCCGCCATCTTTGTGGCCCTGCACATCAGTGCGAATGAACCGAGCCTCCTGCCCCAGGTCCTTACGATATCCGGGCGGTTAGCAGCCGCTCATCCTTCCGATGGAGAGCCCATCAAACAAGGCCAGATCTATATTGCTCCGCCAGATCATCATTTATTGATGGAGCCCGGTCGGGTACTGGTCAAAAAAGGCCCGAAAGAGAACCGGTTCCGGCCCTCAATTGATGCTTTATTTCGCTCAGCGGCCTACACCTATGGCCCCCGGGTAATTGGAGTGGTGTTAACGGGTATGCTCGACGATGGCACCTCGGGAATGTGGTCCATCCAGCGATTAGGGGGCGTGTGCGTGATCCAGCCCCCCGGCAATCGCTTTATCCGAGCATGCCGGAAAATGTGCGCCAGCACGTGACCGTCGATTTTACTGTCTCTATTTCCCAATTGGCTCCCTTGCTGGCGGAGTTGGTCCAGCAGGAAGTGGGCGAACAGCCCATGCTACCAGAACAGGAGCAGGTCCGAATGACCAACGAAGTAAAAGTCATTAAAGAAGACACGCCCATGGAAAACAATCTCCATCAGTTGGGACAGCTCTCGCCCTTAACCTGTCCGGATTGCCACGGCACCCTGGTCAGCATTCAGGAAGGAACCCTGATCCGCTATCGTTGTCATACGGGTCACGGCTTTACGTCCAAAGCCTTGTTGAGTGGCATCAATCAGACGGTCGAAGATTCCCTGTGGAATGCCATCCGGGCACTGGAAGAAACGGTGATGCTGCTGGAGCAGGCCGCCCAGGCCCTGGAAGACGGAACCCCGCTAGCCCAGGACTACCAGAGCATGATCAGCAAGGCCCATGAGCAGTTAGACTTACTACGCCCTTTAGTGATGAGCCATTAAATCCCTGCCTGCCATACAATTTAATCGTTAAACCGTGTTGCGACTTTGAACGGCTCATTTAACTCATGGGCTATCGGCCTTTAAACTCTATTCGTTACTTCTTAGCCAATAAACTGATACAGTCGTACTTACGTAGTAGATAAAATTTTATAATATCGTAAACAAGACACTTGTTCAGTCTGTATTATCACCCATAACAAGTAAGGTTATGAAAACTCCGGCGCTAACCCATCGGCCAGCCAATGTTCTCAACGCGGTTCGATTGTTGATCTTCTGCTTAGCCATCGAGTTACTGGGCTTTGCCTTTTCGGGCGACTATTCGGTTGGCAGCGTAGCGAGTGTTGTGCTTGGAGCAGTTCTCTCGTTCTGGCTGCTGCGTCAGGTTCATGCCGGGGTCAACTGGGCCAGGTTTGTGGTCGCGCTCATTATTGGGTTAGGGGTACTGACGTTAATTTATACGTTTCGTGAAGCGTAC
>DATHAW010000666.1:0-8120 GCA_035296465.1 Spirosoma sp. | reverse complement strand
TGAAGATCCAGCTTTTTCATGCCCAGCTCCGGAAAGTCCTTCTGCGTAAGTGCCTGCGTAATCTCACGTCCCCGGTCGGTGCGGAAGTTAAAACACAGGACTACGTCGCCTTCCTCAATCACGGCCACCGGCATCCCATTGGCGTCTGCCACGATAATCGGTTTGATAAACTCATCGGTAACATCCTGGTCGTAAGATGCCTGAAGGGCCTGGGTAACTGCATCGGCAGCCACTTTTTTGCCATCACCATGCACCATGGCATCGTAGGCCACTTTTACGCGTTCCCAGCGGTTATCGCGGTCCATGGCGTAGTAGCGGCCAATGACGTTAGCAATCTGACCCGTCGTAGTGGCCATGTGCGCCTGTAATTCGGTCAGGTAGCCTATGCCACCCTTAGGGTCGGAGTCGCGGCCATCGGTAAAGGCATGAACGAACACATCGGTTAGGTTATGCGCGTGAGCAATGGAAAGCAGTCCTTTGAGGTGGTTAAGGTGGGCGTGAACTCCGCCATCAGATACCAGCCCGATAAAGTGAATCTTCCTGCCCGTACTTTTTGCGTAGTTCAGAGCATCGACCAGCACCGGTTCTGTATCGAGCGTATGTTCATCGACGGCCTTGTTGACTTTTACCAGATCTTGGTACACGACTCGGCCTGCGCCTAGGTTCATGTGGCCTAATTCCGAGTTGCCCATCTGCCCCACGGGCAACCCTACGGCCAGGCCCGAAGCCTCTAACCGGCTGTTCGGATATGTGGAATATAGGGAACGTACGAACGGAACGTTGGCGGCATCAATGGCCGACACACTGGGCTTCTGCGGAATACCCCAACCATCTAGGATTATAAGTATGACTTTTTTGTTCATCAACTTCTAAAGAGTGAAAGCGTGAATGAGTGAAAGAGCGAAGGAGTGACCAATAAAATGTCTGGACTTTCGCTCTTTCACTCATTCACGCTTTCGTTCATTGATAAGATACGTTAATAATTGTTGGCAGCAGCGGGCAGTAATCTGGTACACCTCTTCAAATACCTCTGGCCCCTCGTAGTAAGGGTCCGGTACGTTGGGTTGGTCACTGGTGACTGGGTCGAACTCACGGAGCAGGAAAATGGTGTCGTTGGTATGAAGACCCGTGCTGCGGTAATTTAGCTTTTCGATAGCTTCCAAATTGGTTTGATCCATTGCCACGAAATAATCAAACTGGGCCAGGTCTTCGCCAATCATGCGTCGGGCGCGGTGAGTAAGCGTCAGCCCATGCTCGAGGGCGTTTTCGCGGGTGCGCCGGTCGGGCAATTGACCAAGGTGGTAAGAGGATGTTCCGGCTGAATCGCATTGAATCTGTTCACTCAAACCAGCCTGGGCCACCAATGACCGAAATATTCCCTCGGCTATCGGCGATCGGCAGATGTTGCCGTAACAGACGAAAAGAACGGAGATCATACGGCTGAGTTATGAGTGACGAGTTATGGCCGAACCGTAATGGCTAACTCAGCACTACTTTTCAAGCGGTTCGTTTTGTTCATCCACAATCACAAACACGTCTTCCGTCGGCTTTTTCATGAGGTATTTCTCCCGGGCAAACTTTTCGCGCAACCGGTCGCTGCCGAGTACTTCCTCCCGTTTGGTCTGAATGTCTTTGATCTCTGCCTGGTAAAACCGGGTTTCGCCCTCCAGTTCGCGCAATTTAAGCCAGTTCCGGATCTGCGAAGGCAAATCGTTAGCGTCGAAAAACGTCATCCAGGTCAGCAGCGCTAAGGCCGTGGCCACATAAAAATTGCGTAGCCGACGGAGAAGTTTCTGGAGCATGATGAGTGATTAGTGATGAGCGATGAGTAATTTACTATTATAACTCATCGCTCATCACTATTTAAAATTTTAATCCCGGAAAATACGCTGTTTCGCCCAGCTCCTCCTCAATGCGCAGCAACTGGTTGTATTTGGCCATCCGGTCAGAACGCGATGCGGAGCCTGTTTTGATCTGACCCGTGTTGAGGGCTACTGCAAGGTCGGCAATGGTAGCGTCTTCAGTTTCGCCCGAACGGTGCGACATGATGTTTTTGTAGGCGTTGCGCTTGGCGAGGTTGACCGTATCGATGGTCTCGGTCAGGGAGCCGATCTGGTTTACTTTCACCAGAATGGCGTTGGCAATGCCCTGGTCGATACCCTGTTGCAAACGGGTTACGTTCGTTACAAACAGATCGTCGCCAACCAGCTGGGTTTTCGTATCCTTCAGCATGTCGGTGTGCATTTTCCAGCCTGCCCAGTCGTCTTCGGCCATGCCGTCTTCGATGGATAGGATTGGGTACTTGCTCACCCAGTCTTTCCAGTAACCCGCCATCTCGGAGGAGGTTAACTTGTCGCCGGTTGATTTTTTAAAGTGATACTGCTTCGTATCGGCATCATAGAACTCGGACACGGCGGCATCCATGGCCACCCATACATCTTCGCCAGGGCGGTAACCCGCTTTTTCAATGGCTTGCAAAATGATCTGAATGGCTTCTTCATTGGAAGGAATATTCGGAGCAAAGCCGCCCTCATCGCCTACATTGGTCGACATGCCTTTGCCCTTCAGCACTTTCTTGAGTGTATGAAAAATTTCGGTGCCCATCCGCAGCGCTTCCGAAAAACTCGGGGCGCTGGCAGGCATAACCATGAATTCCTGGAAGTCAATAGAGTTGTCGGCATGGGAACCACCATTAAGGATGTTCATCATTGGTACGGGCAGCGTGTTAGCCCCAACGCCCCCTACGTAGCGGTAGAGCGGCATACCCGCTTCCTGAGCGGCCGCTTTAGCCACCGCCAGCGATACACCCAGGATGGCATTGGCACCCAGTCGGCTTTTGTTTGGCGTTCCGTCCAGTTCAAGCATGATTTTGTCGAGCATGCTTTGATCATACACCGAAATGCCGACCAACTCCGGAAAAATCAATTCGTTTACGTTCGACACGGCCTTTAAAACGCCTTTCCCGACGTACACACTGGCGTCGTCGTCGCGAAGTTCAACAGCCTCGTGCGAACCCGTCGACGCACCCGATGGCACGGCGGCCCGGCCTAAAAAACCGTTCTCCGTACGGACGTCCACTTCAACGGTCGGGTTTCCCCGCGAATCCAGAATCTGACGGGCATGAATGCTTTGGATGGTACTCATTTTCAGGTAATCAAAAAGGTTAACAACGAAAAATTCTATTTTAGCGGGTATGACTGCCAAGTCGTTACGCCCGTTGGCCAACCCGGCGCAAAGTAACGAAATACAGGGCAAAAGTTCAGGGTTTTCGTCGGGGCTGATGCAGGATGTGTTGTCTGGTAAAGGGAGAGCCAATGGACAGTAAAGACGTACTCAAACAGGCGTATATGCCGAACGGAACGACCGGACTGTCATTTAGTGAACAATAGCGCCCGCCTGCCGTTCTTAAAGCAACGGACGTTTCCGTACGTTTGTACCTAAAATTTTGTCTATTTGTGCGGTATGATTCCGCCATTAAACCAACCACCTGTATGCGAGGGTTACTGTACTTTCTGTTGTTTCTGTTAGTTATTTTTGGCTTTTTGTATGCGCTCACCGGCTGGAGTTACAGCGATGGCGAACGCGCTGGTACGGTCTCTAAATTCAGCCGCCGGGGCTTCATGTTCAAAACCTACGAGGGTGTGTTAAACGTAGGGGGCTTTTCGGGAGAAACAGGGTCGCTGACACCCCAGTACTTTGATTTTTCGGTGAGAGATGATGCCGTTGCTACGCAGATTACAAACGCCGTCAAGTCGGGTCAGCGCGTAACGCTCCATTACGAAGAGAAAATCATTCGCTTGCCCTGGAACGGCGATACCAAGTACTACATTACGTCGGTTGAGACCATTGGTCCCGCTATGCGTCCCTACGGTGGCGATGCATCAGGTTATCCGGGTTACCAGCCGGGGCAGTCGCAAATGCAACAGCCACCAGCACAGCAGGGGCAGCCTCAGATGCAGCAGCCTGGGCAAATGGCTCCGGCCCAGCCTCAGACAATGCCCGCCGATTCGACCCTATAAACACCAAGTGCTGATTCTGTAAAAGCCCATCTACGGCCCAGTTTAAAAGCCAGTAGAGGGGCTTTTACCGTTTGTTAAATACCGCCTGAAATGGTTGCTCAACCTCGCTAACTATTTCAAAAATCCGTTTGGTTTTCTTTCCATTTTTGGGTAATTTTATCTGTTTAAACAACCATCCAAACATGGCTAAATCTGATTCGGCAACGGCTACGGCGACTGCCGCTGATAACAAACTAAAAGCCCTGCAAACTACCATTGAAAAGCTCGATAAGGCGTTTGGTAAAGGCACTGTTATGCGCCTGAGCGAAAGCCGGGTCGTCGACATTCCGGTGATTAAAACCGGTTCGCTGGGGCTGGACTTGGCGCTGGGCATTGGCGGTGTGCCGCGTGGTCGTGTCGTTGAAATCTATGGTCCTGAATCGTCGGGTAAAACCACGCTGACCATGCACTGCATTGCCGAAGCACAAAAGGCGGGCGGCCTGGCGGCTTTTATCGATGCCGAACACGCTTTCGACCGCGCTTACGCCGAAAAATTAGGCATCGACACCAAAAACCTCCTGATCTCACAACCGGACAATGGTGAGCAGGCGCTCGAAATTGCTGAGCATCTCATTAGCTCGGGTGCCATCGACATCATCGTCATTGACTCGGTAGCCGCACTCGTGCCGAAGGCCGAGATTGAAGGCGAAATGGGTGAAAGCAAGATGGGCCTGCAGGCTCGTTTGATGAGTCAGGCACTTCGGAAACTGACGGGTACGATCAACAAAACGGGTTGCTGCTGCATATTCATCAACCAGTTGCGTGAAAAAATCGGCGTAATGTTCGGTAACCCCGAAACCACCACGGGCGGTAACGCCCTGAAATTCTACGCATCTGTTCGCCTGGATATCCGGCGCATCGGCCAGATTAAAGAAGGGGCTGATAACGTAGTGGGTAACCGCACCAAAGTAAAGGTGGTGAAGAACAAACTGGCGGCTCCATTCAAAGTTGTTGAGTTCGATATCATGTACGGTCAGGGTATCTCCAAAGTGGGCGAAATCCTCGATCTGGCCGTTGAAATGGATATCGTGAAAAAATCAGGTTCGTGGTTCTCCTACGGAACCAGCCGCCTGGCCCAGGGTCGCGACGCTGTGAAGGAACTACTCCTGGATAACCCCGAACTAAGCGCTGAACTGGAAGGAAAGATTCGTGCCAAGATCGCTGAGGACGATTCCGTTCTGCTCGATCCGGTTCTGGCTGGTACAGAAGCTGACGACGAAGGCGAAATTGACGATTAGTCAGCGTCTGAATCTCCTGCTTCATTACTAACAAAAAAGGTAGCTGATTATGAATCAGCTACCTTTTTTGTTTACTAATCGACCTTACTAAGTCTTAGCCGGAGTAACAAATAATTCTACCGCTGGTCAATTGATTTGAATTCTCGTAGCGTAGCGCCAGTATAAATCTGGCGCGGGCGGCCAATAGGTTCCTTTTGCTCACGCATTTCTTTCCACTGGGCAATCCAGCCCGGTAACCGGCCAATGGCAAACATTACGGTGAACATGTTCGTGGGGATGCCCAGCGCGCGGTAAATGATACCCGAATAGAAATCGACGTTGGGATAGAGTTTGCGCGACACGAAGTATTCATCGTTCAAAGCTGCTTCTTCCAGCCCTTTGGCTATTTCCAGCACCGGGTCGTTGATGCCCAGTTTAGACAATACATCGTCGGCGGCTTTTTTAATGATACGGGCGCGGGGATCGAAGTTTTTATAAACGCGGTGACCGAAACCGAACAGTCGGAAACCCGTTGCTTTGGCATTCTTAGCCATGTCGACATACTTGCTCACATCGCCCCCGTCTGCCTTGATTTCTTCGAGCATTTCAATTACTTCCTGGTTTGCCCCACCGTGCAGTGGTCCCCAGAGCGCACTGATTCCAGCCGATACGGATGAATAAATGTTTGCCTGCGACGAGCCAACGAGCCGCACCGTCGATGTGGAACAGTTTTGCTCATGGTCGGCATGAAGAATCAGCAGCACGTTCAGGGCTTCGGCCACAACCGGATCAACGGTGTAGTCCTCAACGGGCAGCGCGAACATCATGTTGAGGAAATTCGGGATATAATCGAGGTTGTTTTTGGGGTAGTTGATGGGGTGGCCCATCGCCCGCTTGTAGGACCAGGTAGCCAGGGTTGGTAGTTTGGCCAGCATTCGGGTAATGTGCAGGTTCGTGTTATTCATGCCCGAACCTTCGTACGAGTCCGGATAAAACGCACTCATGGCACTAACCAATGACGACAAAACGCCCATTGGGTGTGCATTAACTGGAAAACCGTCGAAGATCTTCCGCATGTCTTCATTCACCAGCGTATGGCGACGAATGTCATTCTCAAACTGCGTGAATTGCTCCCGGGTAGGTAACTCTCCGTAGATGAGCAGATACGCTACTTCCAGAAACGAGGCTTTCGATGCTAAATCTTCGATGGAATAACCCCGGTAGCGAAGGATTCCTTCTTCGCCATCAAGGAAGGTGATACCGCTTTGCGTGGCCCCGGTGTTTTTGTAGCCCCGGTCTAACGTAACGTATCCGGTCTGATCGCGGAGGGTAGATATATCGAAGGCTTTTTCATTTTCGCTTCCCTCCAGGATCGGGAATGAGTACGATTTACCATCAACGGTTAATTCAGCAGCGTTTGCCATATAAAAAATCAGGGTAGAGAATTCTGAAAATACGAAAGAGCGGCTTGTTGTATGTGGAGGGTGGAGGTCTATCTACCAACCGGGCGAAATTAGTCCAAAAACCTAAACGGCGAATCAAAACAACCGAAAAAGGCTGGCAAACCCGCGTTTATTACTTGTCTAACCCGCTGGCGGGCCAATTAGTTTTTAGCTTATTGTTTATAGCTTTTGCCACCTTTCATCACCAGCCGAACGCGCCGGACAGCTGCAATCTGGCGGCTTGGGTCACCCTCTACAGCCACCAGATCGGCCAGTAAACCGGGCCGGATACGCCCCCGGTCGGCCAGGTGAAACACGTCGGCGTTAATTGATGTCGCGGAACGCAGGACATCCAGTGGTTTCATGCCATAGTCGACCATCATCTCCAGTTCGCGGGCGTTGTCGCCATGGCTGAATACACCAACGTCACCACCGGCGCAGATGGTGACGCCGGCCTCCAGGGCTTGTTTGAAAGTCCTGCGCTTTTCGCCAATACGGACCGGCTCGGGCTCCTGCCCCTTTTTCCAGCCCCGATACTGACTGACAGCATCGCCAGCCGCCAGCGTTGGGCAGAGCGCCGTGCCATTTTTCTTCATTAATGCAAAGATTTCGGGTGTTCCGGCGTCGCCGTGCTCCACTGTCTCACAACCAGCCAGAATGGACCGGCGCATCCCTTCAGCAGTGCTCGCATGGGCCACAACGCCCCGGCCACTGCTGCGGGCTGTTTCAACAATTAGCTTTAATTCTTCGAGGGTGAACGTAGGACGCGCTTCGGCCATCAGTCCCCAGCGATAGTCTGCATAGATTTTTATGGCATCGGCTCCCTTACCAATCTGGGTTCTGACGGCTCGAATCAGGGCATCGTGGCCGTCGGCTTCCTCGGCACCCTGCGGCAACGTAATGTCGGGGCTGAATCCTTTGGGTCCGTAGCTGCCCGTAGCGATGAGTGCCCGTGTTACCACAACCATGCGCGGGCCAGGAATAACGCCCTGCTCAATGGCCTGTTTTAGGCCTACGTCGTCATAGTCTGCTCCTTCGGTGCCGAGGTCACGCACCGTAGTGAATCCCGCCAGCAGCGTTTTCTGAGCGTGAACCGTAGCGCGAGCTACCCGCAGCGCACGCGACTCCTTCAATACCTGATCGTCCCAGCTGGTTTCGTTATACGGGTGCAGCAGCAAATGAGAGTGTCCCTCAATGAGGCCGGGCATAAGGGTGGTGCCTTTCAAATCAACAACTTCAGCGCGGGTTGTTGAAACTGAACCGGCCGGGCCAACGGCTTCTATCTTATCGCCACTAACGCGTACTACCCAGTTTTCATGCACGGTTTCACCATCAAAAACACGGTCGGGGCGCAGGAGATAAGCAGATTGTGCTGAGACCAGTGAACCCATCAGCACCAGCGT
>DATHAW010000665.1:0-5213 GCA_035296465.1 Spirosoma sp. | reverse complement strand
TGTTTAAAAACGCGGTTGTTATTCAGCAGATTTATAGTCGGTACAAGAAAGGGTTAACCAGCGACCCGCGCTTTGCCAGTTTACTGATGGGCGTTCAGGTGCTGGCGCAGGCGGGTGTCAGAGCAATAGAAACAAACACATACTAAATGACCAGTGCCTTTCTCATCATCGATACGCAGTTTGACTTCTGCCATCCCAATGGTGCCTTGTTCGTGCCCGGAGCTGAGCAGGATGTTGACCGTATGGCCAGCTTAATTCGCCAGTATGCCAATCGCATCGACCACATTGTCGTTACGCTCGACACGCACCAGTTGCTCGATATTGCACACCCGCTGTTCTGGCACGATGAGAGCGGCAATCACCCCAAGCCATTTACGCGTATTTCGGCTGATGACGTAACGACTGGACATTGGGTGCCGCGCTTCTCCCCCGGCAAAGCCCGGCAGTACGTCCGCGACCTCGAAGCCGACAGGCAGTTCGGGCATTTTATCTGGCCGGAACATTGCCTGATTGGATCGCGCGGGGCGGCCCTGCATGACACGTTGTTGGAGGCACTCAACTACTGGTCGGGGCAGCGCGAACGAAATTATGTGGCCGTACAGAAAGGGCTGTATCCGCTGACGGAGCATTTTGGTATTTTTCGGGCGCAGGTGCCTGACCCGGCCGTGCCCGAAACCCAGTTGAACACTGCCCTCATTACCGACCTAAACCGGTTCGATACCATTTACCTGATGGGCGAGGCAAAATCGCATTGCGTGGCCAACAGCCTGAAGCAGCTAATGGACTTTGCCCCAATGCTGGTGCCCAAAGTGGTGGTCGTTACCGATTGCTCGTCCGACGTTACGGGATTGGGTCACCTGGCCGATCCTATCTATGCCGAAGCCCGCTCCCGACAAGTCAGCTTTATGGAGTCTGATGCAATATTTGGGTGAAAACCCGTACTTTTCGGCCTATGGTAAAGTCGCTGCCCCTATTTCCGCTTAATCTTATCGTGTATCCTGGCGAGGATCTGAATTTGCATATCTTCGAGCATCGCTACCGCCAGCTTATTAGTGAGTGCATTGAGGAGGAGCGTACGTTCGGTATTCCAGCCTTTATCAATAACAAACTGCCCGGTTATGGCACCGAAATGCACGTAACGACGCTGCACAAACGCTACGACGATGGCCGCATGGACGTTAAGTCGAAGGGATTAGCCGTTTTTCGGCTGGTCAACTTCGAGAATCCGGTGGCGGGCAAACTCTATGCCGGTGGCGAGGTTGAACTGGTCGATCCGGATGATGGGTTCAGTGCCCACGCCGATGCACTGGCCGAGCGCGTTAACCAACTATCCAACCTGTTACAGATAGACGCCGACTACGACCCTGGGGTGAAAAACTTCTCGTACCGGGTCGCGCACAAAGTGGGGATGTCAGTGGAGCAGGAATACGAACTGCTGACGCTCGAAACCGAAGCCGAGCGGCAGCTTTTCCTGATTCAGCACCTGAACAACGTGCTCCCTGTGGTGTCTGACATGGAAAGAACCAAGCAGCGCATCCGCATGAACGGGCACTTCAAAAACCTCGACCCCCTTACCTTTTAACGCTTCTCCTCTACCTCCCCAATCTTTCTTGCGCGTCTGGGCAGTTGATCGGCAAAATCCTTCAAGTTTTTGATGGGTGGCCTGGGCTTCTCGGCCTCGCCGATTAGAAATCCATAGGGCTTCAGTTCGTCCACCGCATCGAAAATCACCTTAATAATCGCCGTCATGGGTAAGGCCAGAATCAGGCCGGGAATGCCCCAGACGTTCTCCCACAGGATCAGGACAATAATTGCCGCGAGCGGATTGATACTCACTTTAGCGCCGACAATGTAGGGCGTAATGAAGTTGCCTTCGAGCGCCTGAACAAATAAAAAGACGCCGATGACGCCGAGCGCCTTCAGCGGGTTGTCATCCGTAACGAGCGTGTAGGCCGCGGGTAACAACGATCCCATCGAAATGCCAAAGTAAGGAATCAGGACCAGACAAGCCCCGAAGAAACCAAAGAACACCGCGTAGTCAACCCCCAGAATCAGGAGTCCAATGGTCATGAGTGAGCCAATAATAAGAATAACTACCGCAAGACCAGCGAGGTAGTCTTTCACCACCGTATAGATACCCTGCATGACCGCGTCTATTTTGGACCGGCGGGTATCGCTGAAGGCTTTGTAAAAAAACGAGCGGAAAAAGTCGCGGTAGAGCAGAAAAAAGAAAATAAATAACAGAACCAGTAGAATGTCGGTCAGCGTACTGGTGGTGGCCATCAGGGTCGAAGTCAGGATGGTTCCTCCTTCGGCCAGGCCCTGGTTGAGGTATTTCTTTATTTCGGAAACCTGCCGCTGCCGGTCAATATTGAATCGCTCGTCGGCATACGTCTGAATTTGGTTTATGTATTTGGTGCCGCGATCGGCAAGTTTAGGTAACACCTCGGAAAAGCTGCTGATCTGAATCGAGACGGCGTACAGAATCCCAACAATGATTGCCAGCGTCAGAATCAGGCACAGCGTAATAGAGAGTATCCGTGGTATTCGCCACCTTTCGAGCCGCCGGGCCAATGGAAAAAGCAGCACAGAAAACAAAATGGCAAAAACTAACGGAATCAGCAGCCCCTTCAGTGTATGCAAACCGTAGATGATGATAACCGTCGAAAGTAATACGCAGGCAATTTTGGCGTAAGAAGGGAGTTGTAGTTGCCGGGGTCTGGTGTCCATGATATTGCCTTAACACACGCGCTGGCTGAATCGTTATGGCTGGTGGTTTTGTTTATTTTTACGCGTTCTTACGGGCAGCCGTTGATAGTTAAAAAAAGAGCAATCGTGTTTGTCCCATCCCTTACCGGAGAACAGGGTCGTGGTGTTTCCTTAGCCAGTGAACGACACCACTTGATCCTTTTCATTCAGGTGTAAATAAAGGAAAAAGATGTCGCAGGCTGTTAAGTTTATGTTAAGGATAGCGTGCCGGACCGTAACACGTTGGATAAGTAGCGTAACTTTAAGCCGTTGACGCACCGACAGTCTGTATGACCGCCTGTTCTCACAAACCTCGCTACGTATGAGTGCTTCCAAAGCGGCTCAACCCCTGCACCGTGTTTTAGTCGTTGACGACGACGCCGACATCGTGGAGATGCTCGAATACAACCTTACCAAAGAAGGCTACGACGTCCGTACCGCTACCGATGGGCGTAAAGCCCTCGAAGTGGCCCGCCTGTTCCTGCCTGAACTAGTAGTGCTCGATATCATGATGCCACACCTGGATGGCATTGAGGCTGGCCGCCAACTGCGGGACATTCCCGAATTGCGCCAGTTGTATATTCTTTACCTCACGGCCCGCTCTGAAGAGTACTCCGAAGTAGCCGCCTTCGACGTTGGGGCCGATGATTACATTACCAAGCCCATCAAACCCCGTGCGCTGATGAGCCGCATCAATGCCCTCTTCAGACGAGAAGCGCAGAAAGCGGACCCCGGCGATCAGATTCTTATTGCCGACCTGAACATCAGCCGCAAAAATTATTCGGTTACCCAGCGGGAAAAGTCCGTTATTCTCCCAAAAAAAGAGTTTGAACTGCTGTTTTTCCTGGCACAGCACCCCAACAAGGTGTTCAGCCGGGAAGAATTGCTCCAGAAAATATGGGGGGCCGACATATACGTTCTCGAACGGACCGTCGACGTTCACATCCGCAAACTACGCGAAAAAATTGGCGATACGTATATCCGAACCCTGAAAGGCGTAGGCTATATGTTCACCGACCAGAATGACTAAAGAGCGAATGATAAAAAGAGCGGTAGCGTGACACACGTCTACTTTTCCACTCTTTCACCATTCACGCTTTCGCTCTTTATCTTTGTTTCATGTCCCTGAGTCCCCGCATCATTGCGCTGTTACTGGCTTGCCTGATTTCGGCACTTACCGTTGCGTTTCTGACGTTTGTGGAGGGCGTCACGAGCAACATGCTGTTTGTCGTTGGCGTTTCGTCGTTCGTTATTTCTTTCTTTTTAGTGCTGTATGCCATTGAACTGCTCGTGTTTCGGGAAGTCAATAAAATGTACAAGACCATTCACCAACTTAAGATTCGGGACTTCACCATCTCCCGCAAAAGCGTCATTAAAAACACGAATCCTTTTAAGAAACTGAACGACGAGATTTTTGTGTATGTCGCCAAAAAACAAAAGGAAATCGATGAGTTAAAGCGGCTGGAGCAGTTCCGGCGTGAGTTTCTGGCCGATGTATCCCACGAATTGAAAACCCCAATTTTTGCGGCCCAGGGGTTTATTCACACGCTCATCGACGGCGCGGTCGACGACGAAAACGTCCGGGATAAGTTTCTCTCGAAAGCAGCCAAAAGTCTTGATGGTCTCGACGCCCTGGTGAAAGACCTGGTTATTCTGTCGCAGTTAGAAACCGGTGAGGTAAAAATGAATTTTGATCGGGTAGACCTACGGCACGTAACGCAGGAGATTTTTGAGCAGCTGGAGAAAATAACGCACGCAAAACAGATTTCCCTCCAGCTACGGGCTGCCCAACCCGGCCCCATTTGGGTGAAAGCCGATCCGCAGCGCATTGCCCAGGTAATGACCAACCTGATCGAAAACGCTATTAAATACGGTAACGAAAACGGGCGGGTGCTGATCGAGTTCGAAGACGACAAGAAGCAGGTGAGGGTGTCGGTACAGGACGATGGACCCGGCATTCCGCCCGAACACCTGAGCCGGATTTTTGAGCGGTTCTATCGGGTCGAGAAAAGCCGGTCTAAAGACCGGGGTGGCACGGGCCTGGGCTTGGCTATTGTGAAGCACATCCTGAATGCCCATAAAACCAAAATTGCCGTGATGAGCCGGATGGAGATGGGCACTACATTTCGTTTTAAACTGGAAAAGCCGGGGTAAAAAAAGCCGGTGCGGGCGCAGCTCACCTATTATCTCAAACTCAAATCTGCCGTTTCAGGGCGAACTGAGCAATGACAATTTGGCCACTCCGCCGAACGAGTATAGATATCTCTTTCCCCTCCCCCGTTTGTAGAACTTTGTAAATATCGCTGATTGTCAGTTCGCTGGCTGAGTTGTTGTTGATAAATAACAATTCGTCGCCTTCGCGCAGACCCGCCAGGTCGGCAGGTGATCCGTCAACGGTTCTGTCAACGTAGTACGTGCGGAAGCGATCCCCCTTTGCCTTAAGCTCCAGACCACTCATGTCGTGT
>DATHAW010000664.1:0-3573 GCA_035296465.1 Spirosoma sp. | reverse complement strand
CGATTACGGTGTTCGGGGATACGTATCGGCCTACGATGCCATGACAGGTAAGCCCGTGTGGCGTACGTATACCGTCCCCGGTGATCCGTCGTTGCCATTTGAATCGGAAGCGTTGGCGAAAGCGGCAAAAACCTGGACAGGACAGTGGTGGAAATACGGCGGGGGAGGAACCGCCTGGGACGCAATGGCGTATGACCCTGACTTGAATTTGCTTTATGTGGGTACAGGTAACGGCTCGCCCTGGAACCGGCAGCACCGTAGCCCGGATGGGGGCGATAACCTCTACATTGCATCGATCCTGGCCCTCAACCCGGAAACCGGCGAACTCGTTTGGCATTATCAGACCACGCCCGGTGAATCGTGGGACTACACGGCTACACAGCACCTGATCCTGGCCGATCTGACCCTGAACGGCAAGCTCCGAAAAGTAATTATGCAGGCTCCCAAAAACGGCTTCTTTTACGTCATTGACCGAACCAACGGGCAATTTATCTCGGCCAAACCGTACACGTTCGTTAACTGGGCTTCGCACATTGATTCAACCACGGGGCGGCCCGTCGAAACAGACTTCAGCCGCTACACCAACCATAACGCCCAGGTGTTTCCGTCGCCCTTAGGCGGACACAACTGGCACCCTATGGCGTATAACCACAAAACGGGGCTGGTGTATATTCCGGTGCAGGACCTCTCTTTGCAATATGGCCATGACCCCGGCTGGGTGATGAATAAGCCAGGCGGTATTGGCAGCGGCATAGGCTGGAATACGGGCATTGGCTATGACCCCAGTCGTCCGCGACGCCCGGAACCGTCAGCCGCCACCATCAAGCCGATGGGCAGGCTTCTGGCCTGGAATCCCGTTACCCAGCGCGAAGCCTGGCATATTGACCATCCGGTTCCGTGGAACGGTGGTTTACTGACTACGACTACTGGTCTGGTTTTTCAGGGTACGGCAACGGGCGATTTCCGGGCGTACGACGCTCAAACCGGTAAGGTGCTTTGGCAGACAAATTTGGGCACGGGCATTCTGGCTCCGCCGATCAGCTACCAGATTGCCGGTAAACAGTATGTATCGATCGCCGTGGGTTGGGGCAGCGTGATGGGGCTGGGGTCAAAATTTACGCCTTCTATAAACCCTGGTACGGTTTACACCTTCGCACTGGGCGAGTCCCGACCCATGCCCGTTTTTCCGGCCACGCCCGAACGGTCTCTGACTACGTTTTCCGTCCCGGCAACAAAAACGCAGATTGAGCACGGAAGCCTGTTGTACATGCAATACTGCGGTCGTTGTCACGGTACTGTTGGCGCCGGGGGCGGTGCCTTGCCCGATCTGGGCCGGTCGCCGGCAAGTATCCACGAAAACTTTGCGGCTATTGTCCGAAAAGGGCTGCTATCTGCCAGTGGAATGCCCAATTTTGGTAGCCGCCTGAGCGAACAGGATGTGCAGGATTTACAGGGATATATCCTGTCAACGGCCAATCAGCAGGCATCAAAATAAACGGATTGAATACCCTTTGAACCTCTTTCCAAAATGCCGTTGGTCCCGGGCTAAAACGCCCAGCGAATCGGCATTTTTCTGGTGTCATATCTCATCAGGTTTTTAATGAGTTCCAGTAAACCTACCCGAGTATCTGAGCTAAGGAGGGGTTAGAAAGGTATGTCAAGTGGCACCCAGAGAAGCGTATATAGGTTTGCAGCATCGCACTGCTGCGGCAGACCGTCGGCGACCCGGCAGCGACTAGCGGAACGGCAAAAAACGAATTCGCACGGGTGTCCCCGAGCTGACAATGCTGAGACGCCGGAAAAACGGTGCGTCGCTGTGCAGGCCGCGGTTCCCCGCCGGGACCTGTCCCAGTATATTTGCTAGAAAGTACACAGTTCGTAAAGTATCCCTTAGCTTTTCCATGGCCAGGCCGTCGAAGCACGCCCCATCGAGTTATCCACTTTCTGCTGAAGATCTACAGATTGTTGGAAGTGTAAAAACTTTGTGCTAACTAGAATCTATGTACCGCCCTCTTTTCCAGAACTATGAAATCAATTCTCCTCTTTCTGTGCCTCTCGGTAAGCTTTGTTGCCCGGAGCCAGTCTTCATCCGTGGCGCGGGTCGACACGGGAATCATTAACGGAGTCTCTTACCGCATTGACTTGCCCGAGAACTGGGGTCAGAAGGGAATGTCTAGGGGCTTGGTCATGTATGCGCATGGCTACGAGAGGATTGGCAGCCCCAGGAGTTACACCAGTCCGAGACACATGACATTGCTTCACGAAGCTTTTCTTAAGTCAGGCTTTGCCGTTGCTCAGTCGGCGTACCGCCAGCAGGGCTGGGCGTTGTCCGAAGGCGTAGAAGATACCGAAGCGTTGCGGAAGTACTTCATCAAAAAATACGGGCAGCCGGACTCAACGTTCATTACCGGGCACTCTATGGGTGGGATGATTACCGTAGCTACCATCGAAAAATATCCGCAATACTACCAGGCTGGTCTACCACTATGCCCGAATACCAGGCGCATTTATGACTACATGAAGAGAGCTTTTGATATGCTGGTTACGTTTGATGCGCTGTTTCCAAATACATTGCCCCCGCTGGAGCAACTGGTTAATGGCAATACGGCCGCTCTGGCCCAGTTTGTCATCCTAAAAAACGGCCGGTTTGACCCCTCACCTGAGTTTCTTGGCAAACTAAAAGCGGACTCGGTTAAGGCAAAACAATTTGCAGAGCGATATGACCTCAAACCGGCTGATTTGGCAGTAACGCTTGCTTCTTACGCGATAAATGGGGTTGATGTTGCCCAGAAAGCGGGCGGTAATCCGTTCGACAACACAAACACGGTATATGGTGGGTTCGGAACCAATGTAGAGGTCAATGCTAAAGCGGTGCGCCTGACCGGGAACCCAACTGCCAGACGTTACCTTGAGAAAGATGGAGCTTATACGGGCAATACCAGTAAGCCTATGCTTGTACTGCACACAACCTACGACCAACTTATTCCTAGCAACTATGCAACCGGCTATGAAGATCTGGCCCGGCAGGTGGGTAAAGAGCAGTTGTTCGTTGTGAAGTATACCAATGGTCAGGGTCATTGTGTCTTTACTCCGAAGGAAACGGCCACTGCTTTTGGTCAACTGCGGCAATGGGTTAAAACCGGCACCAAACCCGTTGCCGGAGAATTAAGGGTCGGAAATGGGCAACTATCCGGTAAGTAAGCAGGACAAAGGATAAAAAATTAGCCCGGCTACATTGCCGGGCTAATCTAACCGTCATCATTTTTTATGTGCAAGCACAACCGTTAAAACCTAACATATTGATGCGCTTACCTCTTCTGGCTCTTTCTTTTATTCTGCCCTTCATTGCCTCTGGTGCTAAAGTGGATACAGTGGATGTGCCTAGCGCTAACATGAACCGTAGCTTCAAGGCGGCCGTGGTGCTACCGGAGCGTTATAACAAAGCCAGACAGCCGTTCCCTGTGCTGTACCTGCTCCACGGCGGCTCCAATGATTTCCGGGGTTGGCTGACCAAGACACCTGATAAAACGCTGTTGCACCGCCTGGCCGACCAGTACAACCTTATTATTGTGA
>DATHAW010000663.1:0-3196 GCA_035296465.1 Spirosoma sp. | reverse complement strand
AGACGATTTCGGCCCCCCGGCGCGAGAAGTTGGTCAGATTGTCGAGCAACGGGTTTGACCGGAACAGTTTAGAGGCATAGGCCAAACCCAGGGCACGCGGAAGCTGCCCGGCTGTTGGGGCAATGTCGCAGACTGAATTATACAATTCGGTTTGGTTGCGCCACTGTCCCTGCTCGTCGAGCCAGCGCGTGGCGTAGTGGCCATTCATGGAGCGCCCCGCCGTGTTGGGATCAGCGGCAAGATCGGTGTGGGCGTAGAGCTGCGCAAAAAACTCTGTCCAGCGCAACTCGCCCAGCGCGGCCACAAACGTCTGATCGCGGTAGTAGCCCGAGCGAAAATCGCCCCGCTCGAAGGCCCGGGCCGCTGCAAGCTGCGCTAGTTCCTTGCCATCGCCAAAGATCCCAAATTTAGCCCGGCCACCCATTACATCGCGCCGGCCCAGCAAACTTGCCTGTCGGCTTTCGCACGCCAGGCGGTAGTCAGACAGGATTTTTTCACGGGAAAGAATATCGGTTGCCGGAAGTTGTTCGTTTGCTATCACAGCAGAGCTACGGGTTGAAATCGTCCAACATTAGTTTATCGATGAAGTAGTAAGGGTAGAATTTTTGTTGGCGTCCTGTGAAAGTAAAAGTAAGATAAAACGGAGCACCTTTCAAAAAAACGAATTTCTGCGTTTATTTGTTGACTGGTAGAGAGTCAGCAGCGATTTGGCAAACCGTTTGCCTATTAGTATTTAGTTCGGCATTGCATCTTAACAACCAAACCAAAATTCCGTTTAGACCGATGAAAACTATTTTTTCATTTTTCGCAGCATTTTTTGTATTTGTTTCAGTCGGCTTCGCTCAGAAGGGAGTCATGAAGTTTACGAAAGAAACCCATGATTTCGGCAAGATTGAGCAGGGAAAACCCGTAACGCATGTGTTTGAATTTAAGAATATGGGTACGGACCCTATTGTGATCAACGATGCACAGGCTTCCTGTGGGTGCACCAAACCGAGCTGGACGCGTGAGCCGATTATGCCCGGTAAAATGGGTAGTGTTTCCGCTACGTTCAATGCCGCTTCTGCCGGCCAGTTTACTAAAACCGTAACGGTAACCAGCAATGCCGAAAGCGGACAGACAACCCTATACCTAAAAGGCGAAGTGGTTGCGCAGAAAGTAGCTGAAGCGGCAGCATCGCCGGCATCTAAAAATGCCAAGAAAACGGCTAAAACGTCACGCTGATACCAAGAGGAGTTGATCCGTTCTTGACAAAGGCATCCGGTACCCTGTACCGGATGCCTTTTTTTGTTTCCGGCTAATCGTTTGTCAGGCCACGTAACCGGTTGGCTAACCCGGTGCCCGTTAGTCTAATACCGCCTTTAGACCCCATTGTTTTAACGTATCTTTGGCTTGTCGCCCGACCACATTCAAGCCCATGCCACCGCCCTAACGCTGACCTCGTCAGCCTGTTCCTCTGTCGCTTCAGGCCAATGAGCCCACTGTGGTAGCGACATCTTTTGCGTACGTAGCTTGTGGCTGCCGTATCCGGTTTACAAACTGTAATTCACCTGTACCATGTTTTTTCTCGTTATCGGCATTTTCGCGCTTATCGCCGGATTTGCCATCAATACCCCCGCTATAGCGTTTTCGCACTATTCGCGCCCCGTTAAAGTGATTGGGGTAATTTTGATTGTTATTGGATTACTTACTTCCAGCGTTCGTCAGATCGACGCCGGGCAGGTGGGTGTTGTTTCGCTGTTTGGAAACGTCGGCGAACAGCCAATTAACGCTGGTCTGAGCTTTGTCAATCCACTGGCTAACATAACCGAGTTTGATGTTAAGACGCAGAACTATACGATGTCAGCCAGTCATGACGAGGGAGAGAAGCAGGGCGACGACGCTATTCGCGTGTTAACGGCTGACGGCCTTGAGGTTGTCATTGACCTAACGGTCTTGTACCGCGTAGTGGCTGCCGATGCGCCCAGAATCCTGCGCCAGATTGGGCCTGATTACACCGACAAAGTTGTGCGTCCCATCACCCGGACGCGCATTCGCGACAATGCGGTTTATTACGATGCCGTCGCGCTGTATTCAACCCGGCGCGACGAGTTCCAGGGACGTATCTATAAGACCATAGAAGCCGATTTTAAACAACGCGGTTTGATGCTGGAGCAGTTGCTCATTCGCAATATTGACCTGCCCGCATCGGTTAAGAAAACCATCGAGTCGAAAATAAATGCCGAACAGGATGCTCAGAAAATGCAGTTTGTATTGGCCAAAGAACGCCAGGAAGCAGAACGCAAGCGGGTAGAAGCCCAGGGTATTGCCGACTACCAAAAAATTCTGTCGACGGGCCTGAGTGACAAGCAACTGCAATATGAGCAGATTCAGGCCCAGCGCGTGTTGGCGGCATCGCCCAATGCCAAAATCATAATTATGGGTGGGCGGGGCAATAATCCTCTGATGCTGACTGATAAGTAAAACAGGTAAATTGGGTTTAGGTGTTTAAGATGTGTAGCTTGTTGGCTGCATTAAACACCTAAACCCAATACATGTTAAGGTCGGCACGCAGACCGTATGAATATGAAACGAAGTAAAATTTTATGGATACTGGTAGTTGGTATAGGAGGGCTGACGAGCTGTTTTCGACCAATTGTCTATTTAAAGAATAGTCCTAACTATCCGGTCGATGTTTTCTACGTTAATCAGCGGCCCGAACGGCCCTTCGAACCGTTGCAGGACCTGGAATCGAAAGGAAACGTAACACTACAGAATAGCCAGACGGTGAACCGTAGGATGCTCAGCCGGGGCAACAACATGCAGGAGAAAGAAATGCTGCTGGCCCGCCTGACCATGGAAGCTAAAAAGCTTGGGGCCGATGCGCTGGTCGACGTGCGCTATACGTATTATACATCCAAGAACGAAAACGGCTACGTAATGACGGGCTTGGCCGTAAAATACAGGCAAGAACATTGAAGGACTTAGGGTAGTGATATCCATCAGGTAAACCGTGGCTGAACAGATTCGATTCATGGTTAACCTGGAGATAATTCGTTTGTGGGTAAAAGGGTGGCCCCAAGAGGCTTCCTGGTGCCTGACCACCTCTGGTAAGACGGTGCGCGTAAGCCGATGAGAAATTATTCTACATCAGGGTTTGCCCGGATAGCCCAGGGCCACTCGGGCCGCATAAGATGCGTCAGTAATCGAATTGAAG
>DATHAW010000662.1:0-15944 GCA_035296465.1 Spirosoma sp. | reverse complement strand
GGCATGAACCTGCAAATGCGGACGCTTCACTACCTGAACCAGTTGACATACAACCTCGGTAGCTCTCCCTGGAACGGCTTCGCTACGGTAACGGAATTTTATAACTCGTTTAACGACGCCGACGTACGGAAACAAATGTGGATTGTGGGGCAGCAGTTTGACGCAGCGGGCAAACCCCTGAAAGACGATGCGCTGCCGATGGTGTTTACGCCGGAGATTCCGTCGTTTGTAATGCCGGCCGGTGCGCAGGGCCGTTTAGCAGGGGCACGGAGTCAGAAGTATGAAATTCAACGAAATAACTCATTTAACGATCAGGACAACGACTTCGTTATTTATCGTTACGGCGACGTACTGTTGATGCGCGGTGAAGCGCAGTTCCGGCTGGGCAACACAACGGCTGCATTGGCTGACTTCAATACGATTCGGGCGCGGGCGGGTATGCCTGCCTATACGCCTGCTATGCTGACACTGGACGAGATGCTGGCCGAGCGTGGCCGCGAACTGGCGTGGGAATACCACCGCCGTCAGGACCTTATTCGCTTTGGCCAGTATACGAAAGCGTGGCGCTTTAAGCCCGCTACCAACAATACAAAGCTCCTGTTTCCTATCCCGAACGATCAGCTCGTGCTGAATCCAAGCCTGAAGCAGAACCCCGGTTATTAATAACACCTTGTCTTTAGCCAGAACAGCAGGCCCGTTAAAGGCCTGCTGTTTTTGTTTTAACCCTGTAGAGTCATTAGGACCTTGCAGAAATAATACCACTCATTGTAAGCCAATTAATTAGGCAAATCTGGCCCAACTCGTCCGGCTTTTCGTTAAATTTACAGTCCCTTTTCTACTTTCTTTCCTGAACCCCTCACTCTACGTTGTTCGTAATAGTGCAATCACCATTGTTCAGGTATATTGCTAATGCACCTCATTTTACTTCTATCAGTGGTAGCCTGCATCGCCGGTTGCCGCTCCGGGCAGGATACGCCTGCCAAACCGCTTTTTAGAAAACTGTCACCCGACGAAACAAACATCCATTTTGCCAATACGGTAACGGATGATGCCGATTTCAATATCTTCAACTACCGCAACTTTTACAACGGCGGGGGCGTAGCCATTGGCGACATCAATGGGGATAATTTGTCCGATGTGCTTTTGATTGCCAACATGGGCGATAACAAGCTGTATTTAAATCGAACCGGTGTTGACACGGCCCGCCAGGACGGTTCAGGTAAAATGCGGTTTGAGGATGTGACGGCTAAAGCGGGCGTAGCGGGTAAGCGGGCCTGGAGTACCGGTGCTACCATGGCTGATGTCAACGGCGACGGCCGACTCGACTTGTACATCTGCAACGCGGGCATACGAACCGGCGACAGCCGGGGTAATGAACTGTTCATCAATAACGGCAATGACGCCAATGGGGTGCCAACGTTTACCGAGCGGGCCGCCGAGTACGGCTTAGTCGATGGTGGCTTCTCGACCCACGCGGCTTTCTTCGACTACGACCACGATGGCGATCTGGATATGTATCTGCTCAATAACAGTTTCATACCGGTGGGGCGACTGCAATATGCCAACATTCGGAACCAGCGCGATTCGCTCGGCGGCCAGAAGCTGTTCAGAAACATGACGGTGGAACACCGTCGGGAGCGAGTTGAAAGCGGAAAGGCAGCCAGCCCTGTTTTTAAAGATGTTTCTGCACAGGCAGGCATATACGGCAGTCTAATCGGCTTTGGACTGGGTATCACCATCGGCGATGTGAACGACGACAATTGGCTGGACATATATATTTCAAACGACTTCTACGAGCGCGATTATCTGTACATCAACAACCACGACGGTACGTTTCGAGAGTCTATCAAAGAATCCATGCCGCATACGAGTCTGTCGTCGATGGGGGCTGACATGGCTGATATTAACAACGATGGTAAGCTGGACATCTTCATAACCGATATGCTGCCCGGCAATGACCGTCGGCTGAAAAAGGTCTCAACATTTGAAAGCCACGACTTAGAGCAGATCAAGGTAGACCGGGATTTTCACTATCAGTTTATGCAGAATATGCTCCATCTGAACCAGGGCAACCAGCCGGGCAATGGTGGTCGGCCGACGTTCAGTGAGGTCGCCCGGTTTGCCGGTGTTCAGGCGACGGACTGGAGTTGGGGCGCGTTGATATTTGACATGGATAACGATGGCCGCAAAGATATTTTCGTGGCTAACGGGATGGCTAAAGACGTAACGGATCAGGACTTTGTCAACTTCCTGGCCGACCGCGAAAACATGGCCCAGATTGCGCGGGAGCGTAAATTCAATTTCAAGGAGTTTTTGGACAAGGTGCCGTCTGAGGGCATACCAAACTATGCCTTTCGCAATGAGGGTAATATGCAGTTTACCAATAAAGCCGGGGAATGGGGACTGTCGGAGCCTGACTTCTCGAATGGGGCGGCCTACGGTGATTTAGACAATGACGGCGACCTGGACCTGATCGTAAACAATGTTAATGCACCGGTGTCGGTCTATCAAAACCGGTCGGAGGAAAAAACCAAAGCCAACTTTCTTAGAATCAAACTTGACGGCACAGGCTTGAATCGGCATGCGATCGGGGCCAGGGTGTCTGTGTACCAGACCGGCCCTGATCGCATGCCGCAGATGCAGGTGTTGCAGCAGATGCCAAACCGGGGCTTCGAGTCATCCGTAGATTTAACTATGGTGTTTGGGCTGGGAACACAGCCCGCCATTGACTCCCTGGTGGTTGTTTGGCCCGACGATCGCAAACAAACGCTTCGGCGGCCGAAAGCAAACCAACTGTTGACGCTACGTCAACAGGAGGCTAACCAAACCTGGACGCCGGCGGTATCGCCGGACAAAGCCCTGTTTCGGGATAACACCGCGGCATCGGGGTTAAATTTCAGGCACACCGAAAGTCCATTCGTCGATTATAACCGCGACCCCCTGCTAAAGCAGCAATTTTCGACACAAGGCCCGGCACTGGCTACGGGCGACGTGAACGGCGACGGGTTAGACGACGTATTTTTTGGGGGAGCCAGCGGACAATCACACCGGCTGTTTCTACAACAGGCAGGCAGCAAATTTGTCGAAAAGACCCCGGCTGCCATACGTCAGGATACAACGTTTGAAGCCGTAGATGCGGTTTTGTTCGATGCTGACGGCGATAAAGACTTGGACCTGTACATAGTATCGGGCAGTAACGAGTTCGAAGCAGAAGCTGACGAACTGCTCGACCGGCTTTACCTGAACGATGGTAAAGGGGGCTTCACGCGTTCCCAAACAAGCCTGCCCAATTTGAAAGCCAGCGGCTCCTGTGTGGCGGCTGCCGACTTTGACCGCGATGGCGATGTAGATCTATTTGTTGGTTCCCGTCTGGTGCCGGGTCAGTACGGCAACAACCCACCCAGCTATGTGCTTACTAACGATGGCAGGGGCAATTTTAAAAACTATACCCGGCGAGTCTTGCCCGATGTTGAGCAGTTGGGAATGGTGACAGGGGCTGCCTGGGCCGACCTCAACGGCGATCAATACCCCGAACTTGTTGTTGTTGGTGATTGGGAGCCTATTCGGATCTTTGAAAACAGAAATGGAAAACTAAGTCAGAACGCAGGCCTCGCTATCGCTGATGTAAAGGGCAATGTCGTTAAAACCAACGGCTGGTGGAACTGCGTAACGGCGGGAGATGCCGACGGCGATGGCGATCTGGATTTGATAGTCGGTAATCTGGGACTCAATTCGCGCATTCGGGCAACACCGGCGACCCCGGCCGAACTATATACGGGCGACTTTGACGGTAACGGAACAACCGAGCAGATCATCAACTGCGCCGACGAGACCGGCGAACTGTATCCAATGATGCTGAAAGGCGATTTGCAGCGGGAAATGCCCAGCATAAAAAAGAAATACGTGAAGTTCACCGATTACGCCGGCAGGAAGATTACCGAAATCTTCACCGAAGAGCAGTTGAAGAAGGCAGTCGTAAAACAGGCCTTTACAGGAGCGTCGGTGGTGTTACTGAACAATGGCAAAGGTAAATTCATCTATCAACCCCTTCCTACCGAAGCGCAGTTCTCGCCTATTTGTGGCGTATCGTTCCTTGACTATGACCGCGATGGCCGCATGGACCTCGTGCTGACGGGTAACTTTCTCGACGTACTGCCCGAGATTGGCCGTTACGATGCCAGCTATGGCGTGGTGCTACGTAACGCGGGTAAATCGGCAAATGGGGTCATCAAATACCAGTCTGTTAATCCGTCCCAGTCTGGTTTCTTTGTCCGGGGGCAAGTTCGCCGTATCGCCCGATTAGATCAGGGACAATTAATCCTGGCCAAAAACAACGACAAGGCACAGGTATTTACCGTAAACAGTCAAAAGTGAGCAGTGAACCGGGTGCATTGTCTCCTTTGTGCATAAGTCAATCTATGAAACGCATTGCTTATATCTTAACCGGATGCGCTCTGGCGCTGACGGGCTGTAACTCATTCAGGGCAGAAAAGAAATTATTTCAATCCCTCGACTCCGCCCAAACGGGTGTGGGGTTTACCAATAAACTCGTTCCAAACGAAAAACTAAACTTCCTTGATTACCTCTACTTTTACAACGGTGGGGGCGTGTCGGCGGGCGATATAAACAACGACGGCCTGAACGACTTATACTTTGTCTCCAATCAGGGCAAGAATAAGCTGTATCTCAATAAGGGGAATTTCAACTTTGA
Organism: Spirosoma sp.; assembly: GCA_035296465.1. Taxonomy (GTDB): domain Bacteria; phylum Bacteroidota; class Bacteroidia; order Cytophagales; family Spirosomataceae; genus Spirosoma. The sequence goes on along the minus strand of DATHAW010000662.1, from coordinate 11,233 downwards.
GGATATAACCGCAAAAGCGGGTGTTGAAGGTTTTTCGGACTGGCAGACGGGCACAACCATGGCCGACGTCAACGGCGATGGCTTCCTGGATATTTATGTCTGTGCAGTCGGAAACTTCCGGGGGCTGGAAGGGGCCAACGAGTTATACATCAACAATGGAACCGGTAGCGATGGGGTGCCCACATTCACCGAAAAAGCGGCCGACTACGGGTTGGACTTTACTGGCTTCTCGACCCAGGCCGCGTTTTTCGACTACGACCACGACGGCGATCTGGACTGTTATCTGCTCAATCACGCCATTCACACATCGCGCAGCTACGATCGCGTAACGGCCCGTAACCTGCGTAACAACGAGTCGGGCGATTACCTGTTCGAGAACCAGAGCCTGACAAAAACCGGCAAGGCGCCAACCGGTAAAATAGCCCGGTTTGAGAACGTAAGTGAGAAGGCGGGTATTTATGGCGCGGCTATGGGTTACGGTCTCGGCATTTCAGTCGCCGATCTGAATAATGACGGCTGGGAGGATCTCTATATCTCCAATGATTTCCATGAGGACGATTATTACTACGTCAATAACAAGAATGGCCGCTTCACCGAGAGTGTAAGAAAAGCCTTTGCCCATACAAGCCGCTTCTCGATGGGTAACGATGTGGCCGACGTGAACAACGATGGGTTTGCCGATGTCGTTACGCTGGACATGTACCCGGAAGATGAAACAGTAGAAAAGTCGTCCCTGGGCGAAGATCCGCTCGATATTTACCAGTATAAGCTGGCGTATGGCTACATGAATCAGTATAGCCGTAATTGCCTGCAGATCAACCAGTCGGGCAAGCGATTTATGGACGTTGGTATGCTGGCAGGAGTGGCAGCAACCGACTGGAGCTGGTCACCCCTGCTGGCCGACTATGACAACGACGGCATTAAAGACCTGTTTATATCGAATGGCATTGTACACCGCCCCAACAACCTCGATTACGTGAAGTTTGCATCAGACGATTCGCTGCGGTATGCTATGGAAACGTCGAATTCGCTCGATGAACGGGCTATTAAACTCATGCCCGAAGGGAAAGTGCATAACTACCTATACCGGGGAACCGGAACACCGGACCAGCCCACCCTACAATTTGAAGATAAATCGTTGGACTGGGGTTTTGAGACGCCAACTTTTTCGAACGGAGCCGCCTACGCCGACCTGGATAATGACGGCGATCTGGACCTGATTACCAACAACATCGACCAGCCGGCCGGGCTGTACAGGAACGACGCTAATGAAAAATTTCCGACCCACAAACACCTGACCGTAAAGTTCAAGGGCAATGCGCCCAATACGTTTGGTGTTGGGGCAAAAGTGATTTTGAAGTACAAAGACACCCTTCAGATGCAACAGTTAATGCTGACGAGGGGCTTCCAGTCATCGGTGGCGCCCGAACTGCTTTTTGGCTTGGGTAACCGCAACGTTGTTGATACACTGGTGGTGATTTGGCCGAGTCAGCGTATGGAAGTTCGCCTGAACGTTAAAACTAACCAGCCTCTGATATTGAAGCAAAGTGATGCCAGACTGGATGCCACCAGCTACCGGTATACGGCCCTGCCTGCAAAACCCTTCTTTACCGAACTCACCGGGCCTGATTCAATACCGTATCGTCACGGGGAAAATCGAAACTTTTTTGACTTCGTTCGCGAGTCCCTGATGCCGTTTGAGGTTTCGACCGAGGGGCCACGATTAGCTGTGGGCGATGTCAACGGAGATGGGCTGGAAGACATGTATGCAGGTGGAGCCAAGTGGCAGGCGGGTAGTTTACTGCTACAACAAGCAAACGGACAGTTTAAGCCGAGTGCACAGCGGGCGTTTGAGATTGATTCCGTATACGAAGATGTCGATGCGGTGTTTTTAGACGCCGATGGTGATAAGGACCTGGACCTGTACGTTGTATCGGGAGGCAATGAATTTTATGACAAAATGCCCGAACAGTTTGACCGGCTGTACCTGAATGATGGTCGGGGTACATTTAGTCGCTCAGTTATGGCCCTGCCACCCATGTACGATAACAAGAGCTGCGTTCGCCCCTTTGATATAGACCAGGATGGCGACCTGGATCTGTTCGTCGGCGGGAGGGTAGTGGGGTTTGGTTACGGGAAGGCCCCCAATTCTTACCTGCTGATTAACGACGGCAAGGGCAGGTTCTCCGATCAGACCGACAAGCTAGCGGCTGGTTTGCGCAAAGCCGGAATGATTACCGACGCCGTTTGGGCTGACTATGATGGCGATAAGGACGTTGACCTGATTCTGGCGGGTGACTGGATGCCCATACGCATCTTTACTAACAATAAGGGTACGTTTAGCGAAGTTAAATCCATCACCACTGAGAAAACGCCGTTAAACGGCTTCTTCCAGCGCATTGTTGCGGCTGATTTCGACCGGGATGGCGATATAGACCTGATGGCGGGAAACATTGGTACGAACACCAAGCTTCGCAAAACATCCGGTTCGCACTTGAAGATGTGGGTAAAGGATGTCGATAAAAACCAGAGCGTTGAGCAGGTCATTGCCTATAACCGGGTTAAGCAGGGCGGGGGAGATGACTGGTTTCCATTGGCGACAAAAGACGAGTTGGGCAAGCAGATGCCCGGAGTCATCAACAAACGATTTACAAACTATGAGTCGTTTGCCGGTAAGTCAATAATGGATGTGCTCAATAGCGATGACCTGCAGGGGGCTGAAGAACGTTTGGTCGATCAGTTCGCATCCGTTTACCTGGAAAATCGGTCCGGGAAATTTGTGGTGCATCCATTGCCGCTCCTGGCGCAGGTATCAAAATTATTTGCTCTGTACCCCTTCGACGTTGACCACGACGGCGATCTGGATGTGCTGGCTGGCGGAAACTTCTACGGTGTCAGTACGTATCAGGGTCGCTACGATGCCAGTAATGGATTGGTTCTGCGGAACAATGGAAAAGGAACGTTTACGGCTGAATCGGGCATTGATTGTGGATTTCTGCTGAATGGCGAGATCCGGGATATTTGTCCCGTGCGAACGACACGGGGTCCATTGATTGTTGTTGCCAGAAACGGGGATAATGTCCAGCTTTTTAAACAGTTGGATTGAATTTAACCGATCAATGCCTTCGTTTTGTCCGGTATTTTCCCTTAATTTTGTAAGCTTGGCTGTACATGTCGCGGCCTGATTTTGGATTTAATGCATCTTAATCGTATGAAAACATTGCTTCGCTATGGCTTTCTGCTGGTCCTGCTTCTGCTCGGATTTGCTGGTTGTCAGAAGCCTGCTACGCCTGCTGAATATAACGCTAAGACGGCTGATCCTGAGTATTACAACGCGGCCCTGAATAAGCTAACTCAGGTTATTGTCCACGACATATTTTCACCCCCCGTTGCCAGCCGGATTTATGCCTATGCGAATCTCGCCGGGTATGAGGCACTGGCTCCCAGCGACCCGAACTATGAGTCGTTAGGCAACAAACTCAAGCGTTTTCAGGCCGGGCCAAAGCCTGAAGTGGGGAAAGACTATTGTTTTCCTTTGGCCAGTGCGCGTGCGTTCCTGACCGTTGCCCGCGCGCTTACGTTTTCGGTCGAGTTCTACGACGAATTCGAGAAGCCTTTCTACGAACAGTACAAAAAAGACGGTGTGCCTGATGAGGTGTATGATCGTTCGATGGCCTATGGAGAGGCTATTGCCAAGCATGTGCTGGATTACGCAGCCAATGACAGCTACAAGCAAACCAGGGGATTCAAACATACGGTTACCAATGCTGACGGAACCTGGGTGCCAACGCCCCCCGCTTACATGGATGCGGCTGAGCCACAGTGGAACAAGCTTCGGTGCTGGGCAATGGATACATGCAACCAGTTTATGCCGCCCCGCCCCAACCCTTATAACCTGACTAAAGGTAGCCCCTACCAGAAAGAACTGCAGGAAGTGTATGAGATAGGCAAACAACTGGACAAGTCGAAGCAGGACATTGCCTACTTCTGGGACGATAACGCGTTTGTGATGAACGTGGCGGGACACGTATCCTACGCATCAAAGAAAATGACACCGGGAGGGCACTGGCTGGCTATTGCGCAGACCGTGGCCCGGCAAAAGAAAATGAAGCTAATGCCGACCGTAGAAGCGTACGCGTTAACCTCGTTTGCCCTGACGGACGGTTTCATCTCGTGCTGGGACGAAAAATACCGTAGCAACACCATCCGGCCCGAAACGGTCATTAACAAACACATTGACCCGCAGTGGACGCCTTTCCTGCAAACACCCCCATTCCCCGAGTATCCCAGTGGACACAGCGTCATCTCGACGGCGGCCGCTACTGTCCTGACGAGCCTCATGGGCGATAACATTGCCTTCACCGACTCGACCGAATACAAGTATGGTCATGGTGTCCGGTCGTTTAAATCGTTTCGGGAGGCCGCTAACGAAGCATCCATCAGCCGCCTGTACGGTGGGATTCACTACCGGTCAGCGTTGGTCAACGGGCAGGTGGAGGGGGAGAAAGTAGGGCAGTGGGTCATCCAAAAAATTCGTGCCCGTAAATCGACTGTCGCCAGCCGGTAAAAAACGGCCTGACACGAACGTAATGCACTATCCTTCTAAGGAATAGCGCATTACGTTCGTGTCAGGCCGTTTTCATATGTTGCTGCCAGGCTGACTTGGTAGTACAACCCGGCTGGAACGCTACGTTGCGCGCACCTGATTCTCAAAGCCACCTATTCAATTTACAGAAGAACCCTTCGGTAAACTTTTCAAAACCTTGTTCACCTGATTTTGCGCGTCGGTAAAGGCGCAACCACGGTCGCCTTCACGAACGGGAGTGATAAGGTTGTCATTCTTTACGTAGTTTATCCCGCTTATTGCCCAATAATGGTATTATTAGCCATTCTTTCACTTATAACCTATTTATGAAGCTAAAATCTGCTGTGTTTTTCCTGCTGCTGACAGCGCACTGGTGCCTAAGTATAGTTCGGGCGCAACCCACCCCCGCCGACTGGCAAATCGTTGGGCAGAACATTAACCCAGCCAACTATTACGGCATTACGGTCGCTAACGGCATGATTGGGCTCGTATCGTCGCCCGAGCCGATGAAAGTGAAAGACATAGTGCTAAATGGGGCGTTCGATACCTACGGCCGGGGACGCGTATCGAATATATTGAAGGTGTTCAACTTCGTGAATATGAATCTCGATGTCGATGGTCAGCGAATTGGCCCTAAAACAATCAGCAACTACCGCCAGACGCTCGACATGCAGAAAGCAGTGCTAACCACTACGTTCGACTTTCAGGAGAAGGTCAGCGTGCAGCAACGGGTAATGGCCCTTCGGCATTTACCCTATTCGGCCCTGACGATGGTCGAAATTACAGCCAGGAAAGACTGTGAGATCATCCCGATGAGCGTTATTGAAACGCCCGAAAATCTAAAAGAAGTTAAAAACTTTTATGCTGAGATCGACCGTGAGCATGTGACCATTCGTCTGCTTACGTCAGTAGCCAAAAGTCCATCCGGCAAGCATACCGTTGCGGCATCGAACAGCTTTATTTTTAACGAACCCCACGGTCAGGAACCCGACGTCATTCATGAAGACTGGGATTATAACATGCACCTGGCCAAGTTCAAAAAGAAACTGAAGGCTGGCACTACCTATCGCTTCAGTGTTGTTGGTTCAGTTTCATCGACAGCCCACACGGCTGACCCGCACAATGAAGCGGAGCGATTGACGATCTTCGCGGCTCTCGAACGTACCGAACGACTTCTGATGCGCCACAATGCCGAATGGGTTAAACTCTGGCGGAGTGACATCGTCATCGACGGTGACCCCGATGCTCAGCGTGCTGTGCGGTCGGCGCTCTATCACCTGTACTCATTTGCCCGTGAAGGCACTGGCTATAGTCTGTCGCCAATGGGCCTGTCTGGCCTGGGCTATAATGGTCACGTCTTCTGGGATACAGAGCTATGGATGTACCCGCCCATTCTGATGCTCAAGCCCGAAATAGCAAAATCTATTCTCGAATACCGCTTCGAGCGTATGGCAATGGCCAAACAAAATGCGTTCAGTCACGGCTATGCGGGCGTCATGTTTCCGTGGGAGTCCGACGCTGACGGGCAGGAAGCTACGCCCGTCTGGGCGCTGACCGGACCGTTTCAGCACCACATCACAGGCTGCGTCGGCTGGGCGTTCTGGAAATATTACCAGGTTACTAAAGACAGGGAATGGCTGCGGACACGTGGCTATCCTATGTTAAAAGAAGTCGCAGATTTTTGGGCAAGCCGCGTCGAACGTGAAGGCCCCGGCAACTATCACATCAATAATGTGATTGGGGCAAATGAGTGGCAGGAGAATATCGACGACAACGCTTTTACGAACGGTATGGCCAAAACGTCGCTGCAATATGCTAGTCAGGCGGCTCAGCAACTGGGCTTAACGCCCAATCCTGACTGGAAATTAGTTGCTGATAACATCCCCATTCTTAAATTTCCGGACGGAACTACCAAAGAGAACAGAACCTACGCGGGTGTTACAATTAAGCAGGCCGATGTAAACCTGCTGTCATTTCCCCTGAATATTGTTACAGGCGAAGCTGCCACTCGCAGGGACCTGGCTTATTACGAACCAAAGTATTCGCCTGATGGGCCGGCAATGGGCTGGTCGGTTCTGTCGACACTTCACGCCCGGCTGGGAGACTCGGACAAAGCCTATGACTGGTTTGTTAAGAGTTACAAGCCAAATGAAGTTCCCCCGTTTGGTGTGTTATCTGAGACAGCGGGGGGTACCAACCCTTACTTCGCAACCGGAGCAGGTGGGATGCTGCAGGCCGTACTGAGTGGTTTCGGTGGGCTGGATATCGGCGACAATGGCATTACACAATTAAAGTCAAAGCTGCCGAAAAAATGGAAATCGCTGACGATCAAAGGCATTGGGCCTCAATCTAAAACGGTTCAGATCCAATAACTAAGCTCAGAAAACGAGCGAGCCGCTGGTCCTTAACCAGCGGCTCGCTCGTTTTCTGAGCTTAGTTATCTACCACTGCGCCATAGGTAGGTTTACGGACTGCAGTTCCAGATCAATATCTTTCGATTGAATAGCCATTCGATTGAGCGATATGTAAATTGCTTTTACCGCATTCTCAATGCGTTTCCAGCCTTCCTCACTCCGTAAATCGATGCTAATCATCGTACGGTCGTTCTGGGCCATAATGGTCAGATAGGTCATGGCACCCAGCACGACGGCCGAAATAGCCTGTGTATCGGCTCCTTTTACAAAGGATAGCTGATCAACCAACCGGGTCATCTCTTCATCCTGAGCACGAGCGGTTGTCTCGGCAATGGAGTCATTTTCGATCACACTGGCTTTGAGTATCTCGCGGGCCGCTTTAAACGTCCGGAAATACCGGTATGTTTGAATGACCTGACGGTACCAGATCCGGGCTACGTCTGATTCATGCAGCGGACGAATCTGGTCAAGTACGGTAGGATTGAAAACCGGAAAAAGTTTGCCCATTTTGACGTAATATTCGAGCAAGCCCTCCATACCACCAAAATACCGATATATTAATACTTTGCTGACATTGGCTTTTTCAGCCACTCGGTTAACTCCCACGCCTTCGAGACCACGCTCAGCAATAACTTCCTCCAACGCTTCAACGATGCGTTGGGTTGTTTTCGCCCGATTCCGCCTTACTTTCTCGTCCTTCTCCATTGAATGCGTTCTTTATATAATTACAAGATTTTATACTTATTTGACGGTAATAACCAATGTAGGTCACACTTGGATACTATATTATATTACTAAAATAAGCCATAAATTATTGTCACAACAGTGCTAAATTGCTTCTATGCTTCAAAAAGGCTTTTTATCTGCTATTATCTATGTAACTCAGGATGAAAATCGGCTATTCACGAATTATGAGAATAAGTATAATATACCTGTAACGGCTGCCCCGATCCAGCCCCATCAAAACATACCCTTATCCTAAAGAATGGTAGAACAGATTGGACCGAAAAAGGTGCCGTACTACCAATTCCTACCAACGTAGTATGAATAGTTGTTACAGCCAAACCCGGATTGCCCGCTCCGGTAACGGTGCATGAATACGTATTCAGAACTGCTTTTTGGCGAAAATCCGCTCCGTTTTTAGTCAAAAAGTCTGTACGGACTTTTCCGTCTTTCCTTGACCGCTGGTCTGGCGCAGGCATTCACCTGAGTAGGCACTAACGGGCCAGGAGGTGTACCAACTTCCTCTTTCCCAGTATATGACCGGTAAATAAAAACACTTTGCTGCGCTGGTTTTGGTGATTAAATTAGTTTTAACCAACACGGCTGCTCACGGCTTAAAGCACCTTAATCAGCTAGGCCTTCGAGCCGGTTGGCCCGCCCTGGTTTATCCTTATTATTCCTTTAACCAAACTGCTTCAAGTATGACTAAGTACGTACTACCGCTGTTGCTGCTGGCAAGCTGTGTAACCGATCACCCTTCGGTTCAACGATCCTCCTGTCAGATAAGTCTTTTCTACTTTTCTAACGTTAACATGAGTGACACAACCCAGTACTTTCATGGACCCGATGGGCGAATGACATCATTTCGACGCGTTAGCCGATTGACCAACGGGACCATCATTCGACGTAATGGAGAGCTGTCTTATAATGCACAAGGGTTACTCGATCAGGTTATTTATCCGCTGACCAATGGGGTGCTTACCTTACTGTATCAGGATAAGCACCTAACCCGATTAGAGTACCGGGAAAATGGAACGATGGTGCAGGAGTATGATGTCACCACCGATCCGCAGGGACGACTCACCTCTATGACGGGTAAGGGACAGAATAATACGCGGGTAGTTTACACCCTCAATGAACAGGGCTATGTCTCCCTCCTGGAACGCTTTGATCAGGCTGGTAATCGCTTACTGTGGATGGTCAATACCAACTTTGCGCCCCACGTACTCCATCCTATCAGAGATGTGTATGCGGGTATTCCGGTGTTCATCTTCAACAGCATGGCGACGGTCAGCTTTGACCCCCAACCCCCCAGTAGTGGCCCCTGGCAGCATCAGGTTGTTTATAACGCCATGGATGCCCAGGGCAATTACAATGGCGTAGTCCGCGAATCAAGCACGAATACGACCTGGACAGTGACTAAGGAAGGCTATCCGGCCGATCGACTCTTCTCGGCCTCCAATGGAACGAGTGGAAGCTCCCATACACGGTACACCAACTGCCAGTAAAAATGCCCCCAGATTTAGTCGTGTCATTACCTGCCCTTACAGCAGGCACCTTCTATTTTACATATTCTACTCAATATTCTACTAAAATTCTTACTGCATATGAAAACCTCAGTTACCACGCCTGTTACGAGCATGAAAAATAGTCTTCTCTACCGTTGTTCACTTCCAGCAGCCCTTGTCGTACTTCTATTGCTACTGCCTGGCTGCAAGAAGGACCAAGCCGCCCCTGATCCAAATGCAATACGGAGCACTGCTGTGCGGATTACGGCCACCATAAAGGCCCCCGGCACCGAGTCCACCGACGTTTATGCGATGGTTGGAAATTTTTCGAGACCTAACTACTATAATATTGCCGGGAAGTTATACGAGATGAAAAAGCAGCCTGACGGTACCTACCGTATTGATATTACAAAAGAAGATATTGTTGATACACCTGAGCGGCTCCATTTTTTAATTTCACGGAACGGCCAATTTATAGAAAGGAATGCCGATTGCAGTGTGAAGGTGGAGCGCCTAATTTCTATGCCTGGCAGCCTTGGTAAAGAGGTCAAGATTACCGTTGACGCGTTTCGTGGTACGGGTAGCTGCCCACCCTAATGGATTGAACAACGCTTAAAGATTAGGCTGGCCAAAACCGGGTCGATTGTGTAAGTTCGTCTGTGCGTATTCTCCGCTAACCCGCCTTGGGTGAGATTTGTGGTCGTGGAGAACGGGCCCGGAGATAAAATAGGTCGATGAAGAGAATGGTAATCCTTCGGTGGACATGACCCCGAATGCGCTCAGAGATGATCTCCGCTGATGGGCAGGTGCTCCTGGATTGAGCCAGATCACCAAGATAGTAGTAGGTGGGTAGCCCGGCTTTTGAGTGTGAACCTCAGTATTAGTATTGCAGACACATCAGAATTTGTCACCGATTTGTCTCAATCATCAAACATAAAAACGCCAATAAGCTGTAAGTAGCATATTGGCGTTTTTGTTTGTAGCCCGAGAAGGATTCGAACCTCCACAAACAGAACCAAAATCTGTCGTACTACCCTTATACTATCGGGCTTTCTCTATTTGCGAGTGCAAAGATAGCAGATGGGTGGTGTTAAAAACAAATGTGATCTGCTTTTTTGACTTGCTCCATCCGGCAAAAAACGTTTTCCGCTGCTGGTGAGGGTCGTTCTCTAATGAATATCAGGATCTATAGCCCAGATACAGAAGAAGCAGGACTGATTTTTTTTACTAATCCCTGTAAAACCTTACCTGGACCGCATTCGATAAAGGCCGTAGCGCCATCACTCACCATTTGCTCAATAGATTGTGTCCAGCGCACGGGCGATGTTAGCTGGGCAATCAGATTCGCTTTGATGCGGTCAGGATCGGTGGTTGGCTGCGCATCAACGTTCTGATAAACCGGACAGCGGGGCGTGGCGAATGGCATCCTCTCCACGGCCTCGGCGAATTCGGTTTGGGCAGGTTCCATAAAAGGCGAGTGAAAGGCCCCGCCCACCGCCAGCGGAACAACTCGTTTCGCGCCAGCCACCTTCAACTGCTCCTCGGCCATTCGCAGCCCGGCTACACTTCCCGAAATGACCACCTGACCAGGGCAATTGTAATTAGCCGGAACAACAACCTCATCGGTGATGGTTGAACAGACTTGTTCGATTACGTCGTCGGAAAGGCCAAGCACAGCCGCCATACTGGAGGGAGTTAATTCGCAGGCCCACTGCATAGACGTAGCGCGGACGGAGGCTAACCGAAGCCCGTCGGCAAAGGAAAGCACTCCAGCTGCCGTCAATGCCGACAACTCGCCGAGCGAATGGCCTGCTACCATGCCGGGTTTGAACGAATCGGTGGTGAGTGCAAGCACCACCCCATGTAGAAATACTGCGGGTTGAGTGTAGATTGTTTGTTTAAGATCCTCGTCGGTTCCTTCAAACATAATCTGGGTCAGCTGGTAGCCCAGCACCTGATTGGCCTGGTCGAACAAGTGACGTGCCTGCTCTGAATGTTGATAT
>DATHAW010000661.1:0-3653 GCA_035296465.1 Spirosoma sp. | reverse complement strand
GTCTCGACGTGCTGGGTGCCGCTGGTGGGCTCCACGGCTTCAACGGCTGGAAACGGCCCATTCTTACTGATTCGGGGGGGTATCAGGTCTATTCGCTCTCAAACACCCGCAAGATCAAAGAAGAAGGCGTTCAATTTAAGTCGCACATCGACGGGTCGGAGCATCACTTTTCGCCGGAAGGCGTCATGGATATTCAGCGGGTCATTGGAGCCGACATCATCATGGCTTTCGACGAGTGCACACCCTACCCCTGCGACTACGACTATGCCCGTCGTTCGATGGAGATGACTCACCGCTGGCTCGGTCGCTGCATCGACCGCTTCGACAGCACGGATGGACATTACGGCTATGAGCAGACGTTGTTTCCTATTGTACAGGGCAGCACCTACCCGGATTTGCGCCGGCAGTCGGCCGGGGAGATAGCCAGTAAAGAGCGGTCGGGCAACGCCATTGGTGGCCTGGCCGTAGGGGAACCGGCCGAGGAGATGTATGCCATGATCGAATTGGTCAACGAGATTCTGCCCGCCGATAAACCACGCTATCTAATGGGCGTTGGTACGCCCGCCAACATCCTGGAAGGCATCGCACGGGGTGTCGACATGTTCGACTGTGTGATGCCAACGCGCAATGCCCGGCATGGGCTGTTGTTTACAACCCAGGGCATCATAAACATCAAAAACGAGAAATGGAAACTCGATTTTAGCCCCATCGATGCCCAACTGGGCGGCTACGCCAGTACCTTTTACTCGAAAGCGTACCTGCGGCATCTGTTCAAAGCGGATGAGCTGCTGAGTGGGCAGGTTGCCAGCCTGCAAAACCTGACGTTTTATCTGTGGCTGGTGCGCCAGGCGCGTATGCATATTATAGCTGGCGATTTTGTGTCGTGGAAGAACGAGATGGTCGTTCGGCTGATGCAGCGCCTGTAGTCTATAATCAGTCGGTCAATGGCTGGTTTAGGAAAGAATGAGTCCGGCTGGATAAATTATCCCACAAGATTGGTAGTTTTGTACCCCGCCGTGTTGTAACATGTCTTTATGAACCCTCAGGCAGCAAAATCTCTGCTCATTACATCAGACCTTCAATCTATCCGAATTGGCATCATCGGTTTGGGGTACGTCGGATTGCCGCTGGCCCTAGAGTTTGGGCGACACTATGAAACGGTTGGGTTCGATGTCGATGCCAGTAGGGTAGATGAGTTGCAGCAGGGCCACGACCGCACCCGCGAAATTGACCATGATGCGTTCTGTGCCTGCACCAGAATCCGGTTCACCACTGATTCCACCGACCTGAACGCCTGTACAGTGTTTATTGTAACCGTGCCGACACCCATCGACCGGTTCAAAAACCCCGACCTGTCGTACCTGCTGAGTGCATCGAAAACCGTAGCCAGATCATTGAAACCGGGCGACGTAGTGATTTACGAATCGACGGTGTATCCGGGCTGTACCGAAGAAGACTGCGTGCCAATACTGGAAAAATACAGCGGTCTGCGTTTCAACCGCGACTTCTTCTGCGGCTACTCGCCGGAGCGCATCAACCCCGGCGACAAAGAACGTACGCTGACCACCATCCTTAAAATTACCTCGGGCTCAACGCCCGAAACGGCCCAGTTCGTTGACCAACTCTACCGCTCCATTATCAAGGCCGGTACGTACCGTGCGCCCTCTATTAAAGTGGCCGAAGCGGCCAAAGCCATTGAAAATGCCCAGCGCGATGTTAACATCTCATTCATGAATGAGCTGGCCCTGATTTTCGACCGCATGGGTATCGATACGCTCGATGTGCTGGAAGCGGCCGGCACCAAGTGGAATTTCCTGAACTTCCGACCGGGCCTGGTGGGCGGGCACTGCATCAGCGTTGACCCCTATTACCTGGCGCATAAGGCCCAAAGCCTCGGCTATCATCCACAGGTGATTTTGTCGGGTCGGCGCGTAAACGATGATATGCCGCTGCACGTAGCCAACAAATTAGTAAAGACCATGAGCCAGCGAGGTATGGCTATTGGCGGATGCCGTGTACTGTTGCTGGGCATTACGTTCAAAGAAAACTGCCCCGACATTCGTAATTCGAAAGTAGCCGACATTTACCACGAACTGACCAGTTTTTGGTTGATTGTGGATGTATATGACCCGTGGGCCGATGCCGCTGAGGTGCAGCACCGGTTTGGCATTAGCCTTATTGAGCAACCTCCGGCCGGGGCCTATGATGGCATCGTGTTGACGGTGGCGCACGAGGAGTTTTACCACCTCAACGTAACGCGACTCGGAAAAACTGAGGCCAGCGTCGTCTACGACCTAAAAGCGGTGTTTGATCGCTCCATTGCAACGCTACGAATTTGATAAATTTGTATTTTGACTTATCCACACACGTTTGTTTACCGGGACAACCTAACAACGTAACGCCCGGCTCATACCCACAATATAGTACATGAATCAGATTTATACCTGCGTTTTGGGCTTACTTATTGGTTTTTGCTGCCTGTATAGCCCAGCAGCACAGGCGCAGAAAAAACCAAAAATAGATGATGTTGCTTATTTTCAGCCCATTGGCAATGACAGTCTGGCCGTGCGGGCCGACAGCTTGCCCGTGTTCAGAATCCAGCCCGGTACCGAATTGAACATTATGGTGGCCAGCCTGAATCCCGATATCGACGCCCTGCTCAACCCGAGATTTCCTATCCAGAACGCGATGAATAACGTGGATAGTAAGCAGATAGCCGGGTATATTGTCGATGAGAAGGGAATGATTAATTTTCCGATGGTTGGCCGGGTCAATGTCTTAAACCTGACGACCCACCAGGCTGCCGACGTGCTGGTGGCGCAACTGAGCCGCCAGGTCAACAATCCATTCGTTACGGTTCGGGTGGCCAACTTTCAGGTGACAGTGCTGGGCGAAGTGGGCCATCCGGTGGTGCTGAACGTGAGCCGCGAACGGCTAACGCTGCCCGAAGCCATCAGCCTGGCGGGCGACCTGACCATTTTTGGGAAGCGGGAAAACGTGCTGGTGGTTAGGCAGCGCGAGTCTAAGCGTGAGTTTGGACGGGTAAATCTCCAGGACCGCAGTGTTTTCCGGTCGGTGTATTATCACCTGCAGCCGAACGACATGGTGTACGTAGAACCAAAACGCTCCAAGAAGGTCCAGGCCGGGCGCGTATTTCCGTTTCTGCCCGTTATCTTCTCGGGTGCGTCCCTGCTGATAACCCTGGGTCTTGCCCTATTCCGATAACGTTTCTTGCTATCCAACCCTAGTATGAAGACAAACGAGCAGACTGATCAGGTATTTGGCCAGGAATACATCAAATTCCTGCTGACGCGGTACGTCAAAAACTGGTACTGGTTTGTGGTGGCCATTGGGCTCAGTTATTTAATCGCCTACCTGGTATTGGCCAATATAAAGCCCGTCTACACCACCCAGGCCAGCATTCTGATCAGTTCCAATGAACAGGAAGGTGCCTCGCCTAAAGAAGACATCCTGCGGGAGCTGGATATTTTCTCATCGGCCAAGAACATCGAGGACGAAATAGAAATTATCAAATCATACACCCTTTCTGAAAAAGTGGTTACGGATCTCGGTCTCGATGTCAACTACTTTGTCAAGGGCCGGCTGCGCGAAGAGGACATCTACAAGCGGTCGCCCATTAGGGTAACGCTCAT
>DATHAW010000660.1:0-6503 GCA_035296465.1 Spirosoma sp. | reverse complement strand
CGGGCTATTGGTGTTATTGTGCTTCTCGGAGGCTCGGTTTATGTTTGTCGATGTCTGATTTAGATTACCAACCGCCTGGCCAGCCGAATTGGCAACACCTTCAAGTTCAGCAGCCGTCCGGCTTAGTCGGCGGAACACCGTCGTGTCGGACACCAGCTCATTAGCCAGCGATCCTTTTGTGTTCAGTCGGGCCGCAAACGTCGATACGGAGCCGGTAACTTTCACCGTATTCTGAGAGGCTTTCTGCAAGTTTTCCATTGCCTTCTTGAAGTTGTCGGCGACCATAGAGTCCGTTAAGACGGCTCCTACCGTGCCTTTACCCCGGCGAATGTTACCCACCAGCGCCTTAAAATCGTTGGTTACGCGCAGCAGGTTCTGGTTGTTTTCCTGTAAGGTCTCCATCAACTTGTCAGAACTGAGGGCTTCCTGTGTTTTCAGCCGGTCGCCTTCCTCAATGGGTTCGGCTGTCTGAGTGCCCCCAAAAATCTGGACAATCTTGTTGCCAATCAATCCATCAGAACTGATGGTGGCTTGGGCGTCTTTTCGGATGTAGGACTGAGCACTCTGCTCAATGTCCATGTCCACCTCGACCTGCGCCGTACCAAAGAATTTAACCCGCTTGATGGTGCCGATTTTAACACCCGAAAACCAAACGTTATTTCCGGTTTTCAGGCCGGCCACATCGCCGAATACGGCCATGATGCGTACGCTTTTGGTGAAGCGCTTTTGCTGGCCTCCCAGGACGAACACACCGGCCACAAAAATGACGACGCCCAGCAGAACGAAAATCCCGACGATAACGGAGCGCTTATTTGTTTCGGTTGGCATGAATGATTGGCGGTTTCTGAGTTGATGGTTGGTGTAACTGAAATTCTGGCGTCTGGAACTGCTGCCGCTAAGCACAGGCGTTACTAATCGTCAAACCATAAAAAACCAACTGTGTTTAATTCACAAAATTATAGTTATAGAACTGCTGTACCCGTTCATCAGGATCGGCAAATACCTCGTCGAACGTACCGACGCGTTCAAATTTGCCATCCAGCAACATGGCCACGCGGTCGCCGGTGGTTTTGGCACAGGTCAGGTCGTGGGTAATGATAATGGAGGTTGCCTTATAGCGTTCGCGCACTTCGTTGATGAGGTTGTTGATTTCAATACTCGTAATGGGGTCCAGCCCGGCGGTGGGTTCGTCGTAGAGCATAATTTCGGGCTTCAGAATCAGCGTGCGGGCAATGCCAATCCGTTTCCGCTGCCCACCCGACAGTTCTGACGGCATCTGGTTGATGGTCTGCGACAGCCCGACGTCGTCAAGGGCTTCTTCAACGGCCCGGTCAATGTCGGCCCGGCTCAGGTTGCGCACATTCCGCACGAGCGGGAACTCCAGGTTTTCGCGAATGCTCATGCTGTCGTAGAGCGCACTGCTTTGGAACGAAAAACCTACCTGCCGCCGAAGCGCGTCCAGATCCGGACCACGCAGCTGCTCTACGTCCCTGCCCAGGACAACTACACTACCCGCATCGGGTTTGAGCAGGCCAACGATGATTTTGATCAGGACCGATTTGCCCGTTCCCGACCGTCCCAGCACCACTACGTTCTCACTCCGGTATACGTCAAGATCAACGTTCCGCAGCACGTGCAGATCACCGAAGGACTTGCGCAACCCCCGAATGGTAATAACAGACTCGACCGATGGTGTCATAAAGGAAAGCTAGCAGGCAAAACAGGGAAAGAGTGCTTGGCGCATGACGTGTTGTCCTTGTTTTATTAACCGCCCCGGATGGCACTTACGATTTGCAGCGAAAGCAGTTCTTCGATGAACACGAGAAACATGGACGTAACAACGGCCGAATTGGCCGCTTTGCCAACGCCTTCGGTGCCTTTGGATGAGTGGTAGCCTTTGTAGCAGCCAACCATACCAATCGTGAAACCAAATACGATCGACTTAAGCAGCGAGGCAAAGATGTCTACGTACGTGAGGGCGCCAAACACTTCCTGGATATACGATGTAAAACTGGTTTGCTCATTCTGGTTGACATTGATGTAGGCACCAAGGAGGGCCACAAAAATCGTGTACATGGTGAGCAATGGGATGGTGAACGACGTAGCCAGGACCCGGCTGACAACCAGAAACTTAAACGGATCGGTGCCCGATACTTCCATGGCGTCGATCTGCTCCGTTACGTTCATGGACCCTAACTCGGCGCCAATGCTCGACCCAACCTTGCCCGCGGCTATCAGGGCCGTTACGAGTGGCCCCAGCGCCCGCACAATGGCGATGGCAATCAGCGAGGGCAGCCACGATGTAGCACCAAACTCGGTCAGCGACGGTCGCGACTGGTTCGTGAAAACGATTCCGGTAATGAAGCCCGTGGTCGAAATCAACAGCAGCGACCGGTAGCCAACTTCGTAACACTGCCGGATAATCTCCTTGAACTCATATGGAGGCAGGAATAGCTCGCGGAAAAAACGGCCGATGAACGACGAAACATCGGCCAGGTTCAGAAAAAATCGGTCGAATCGCCGGCTAAGAACCGGCCGGTCGGGTGGCAGATCGGTGGGAGTTGTCGTATCAGACTGCATTCAAACGCGCGTTGTAGTGCCGGCCGGGTTGGCAACCAGCCAGGAGTATACGGTAATAACTGATTTTGGCGGGTAGGGTTTTATTATCCCAATCCGCTCTTTTACCTTTTCGCTTATGGGTTAAGAAAGGTATGACGAATAATCGTCGGGGCGCGACATGACTTCTTTGTAGAGCAGTACCCGAAACAGGTAGTACTGCGTTTCGCGGGGGAGCCGCATCCGGTAATAGTCGCGGTGTGTCTGGCGTTTTAGTTGTCCACGGATGTAGCCCGGCCCAACGTTATAGGCAGCCGCCACAAGCGACCAGGAGCCTAATTGTTTGTAGAGCGCCCGCAAATACCGACAGGCGGCTTCGGTAGCTTTAAGAACGTTGAACCGGTCATCGGTCTTACCATTTACGGTCAGCCCCAGCGAGCGGGCGGTGCCAGGCATAAGTTGCCAGTAACCGGCTGCCCCAGCCCGCGAAACAGCTTTCGGGCGCAATCCACTTTCGGCCAGTGGTACGTACCGAAAATCGGCGGGTATGTCGTGTTTCTCTAGGATTGGATCAATAATCGGGAAGAACGAGTCGGCCCGTCGCTGCAAATCGCCGAGGTCACCGGCGTGGGGCCGAAACAGGGTAAATACACGTTTCCAGCGATCCACTACGTTGGTTTGACTAAAGGGCAGCGATTCCCCGCAGAAATCAACGTCGAGCAGCGGAAGCTGCGGGGCATGGTCTAAAGCAGGGCGCAGCCAGTTAATCATATTGATCGTCTGATGTGAACCTGTCAGGAGGCCGCCGGTCCGGGTTGCATCGGGCGTCGTGGTTGCGCTGATGGGGACAATGTGGCGTTGGGGAAGCGGAGAGGCCGTAATTCGGGCAGCAACGGAGGCCGCCGGACGAATGGCAGCCATTAATAGTGAGAATCCAACTCGTTTTAGCAAGACATAGGTCTGATGATGATACAGGAGGAACGCCCTGGTGCATTTCTTTAGTTCATTGATTATCAACATTATACATGAATACCTCTTATATGAAAGAAGGCTGTTAGACCTGACTGAATAAAAACGCCTGGAACTCACAGCCTTACCAGCCAACGGTTTAGGTTCGACAGCAATTTCATTGAGTGATTACTGGTCAGCGCGCTTCGCCGGCCGCTACGTATTAAAAAAAGACGCTTCTTGTTTAGGAACCGTATTTTCAATACTTTCCCGAACTTTTTACTACCCGGTACGTTATCCATCCGACTTTCTGAAGTCAATAAAAACATCCGTTACCCTAAACACACTATATGGCATTACCCCAGCGCAGACCACCCCGTCGCGTGGTTGAAGAACCCTACAAAGTCAATGAGCGCATTCTGGCCCGCGAAGTGCGGGTAGTAGGTGAAAACGTAGAGCAGGGAATCTACGAAACAAATCAGGCGCAGGCCATGGCTACCGCCCAGAACCTCGACCTCGTTGAAGTGTCGCCCAACGCGGTTCCGCCTGTTTGCCGGATTGTGGACTACTCCAAGTTCAAATACGAGCAAAAGAAAAAGCAGAAAGAGATCAAGTCCAATGCCACCAAGGTCGTTATCAAAGAAATCAGGTTCGGTCCCAACACCGACGACCACGACTTTGAATTCAAACTAAAACACGCCATCAACTTTCTGAAGGAAGGAGCCAAGGTGAAAGCCTATGTGCAGTTTGTGGGACGGGCCATTGTCTTTAAAGATCGGGGATTTCAACTCCTCGACCGATTTTCCAAAGGATTGGAAGAATACGGCAAAATTGAAGCTGAGCCGAAACTGGAAGGAAAGCGAATGAGTATGTTTCTCTCGCCAAAGGTGGTAGCACCAAAGAAATAAATTTTCGTATCTTTGCGGCCTGTTTACTCATTACTCCATCGGTAACGGTTTATCATAATGCCAAAAGTTAAAACCAATTCGGCCGCCAAGAAACGCTTCAAGCTGACCGGCACCGGAAAAATCAAGCGGAAGCACGCCTTCCACAGTCATATTCTGACGAAAAAAACAACCAAGCAAAAGCGCAATTTAGTGCACGATACGCTGGTTTGTGGTCCCGATCAGCCACGCATTAAAGCGCTGCTGAACATCTAAGGATCAACCCGAAGACGCAGTTGCGTCTGGTTTCACGTTTCACCCGATGCCCGGCCCAAAGTACAGCAGCTGATGCCTGATCTGTCGCCGGTCGTCAAAAAACAAACACACTATGCCACGTTCCGTCAATCACGTAGCCTCCCGGGCGCGTCGGAAAAAAGTAATGAAGCTGGCCAAAGGCTATTTTGGCCGGCGTAAAAATGTCTGGACGGTTGCCAAAAACGCCGTCGAGAAAGGGTTAGGATATGCCTACCGTGACCGGCGGGCCAAGAAACGCGATTTCCGGAGTCTCTGGATTCAGCGGATCAACGCCGGTGCCCGGCTGCACGGTCTGTCGTATTCCGTGCTGATGGGTGCCCTGAACAAGTCGGACATCCAGCTCAACCGCAAAGTCTTGGCTGATTTGGCCATGAACCACCCGGAGGCCTTTAAAGCCGTTGTAGACCAGGTAAAGTAAACAGACCATACACAACAAAAAGCCCCGGCGATGAGCCGGGCTTTTTGTTGTTTTGCCCTCCCGTAATACTTCTTTTTCGGCGGGCTGCGGATTAATCGTACAATGAAAAGCAGTAGGCGGGCGATTTATGGCTGAGCGGGTAAGCCTGGTTGATGCCCGGATCCAGAGCGCTGACTTTTTTGCACACATCATAGTCAAAGTACGCCTGCGCTTTCATCCGCTGCACCGGTTTCACAACCCGTTGGTGAGTGCCATCTATCGACCATTCTTTGCCTTGTGTCGAGCTATTGTCACACCCTTTGGGACCGGAGTGGAGGTATTACGTCTGCACAATCTTAGTCTTCAGTCCCGCACGCCCGCCGTCGGCCTGTCGGCCGAGCAGGTATACGTCAATCTCTATCTCACCGACGCGGAACCCCTGCCGTCCGGTCAACTCGTTTTCCAGCCGCTTTTTGAGTTCCTGAAACCGGGCCGTACGGGCTTTTTCCTCATCGCCATACCAATCCTGCTCCGTCGTGACCGGCGTCCAGAAGTCGTTCTCGGGCATCTCTGCTACGTATACCGCCGGAGGAAGCATGAGCCAGTCTTTGATATGGCTAACGGTTAGGGGTTCTTCCTGGGAGAGGTAGCAGGTTACTGTCTCAATGGGTTCGTCTGATTCGCTGGGGTAAAACAAATCAGTTAGTAGTGGGTTAATCTCGTTAGTAAACAGCGGCTTCATTTCTGCTGCCGTATCGTTACGTTTCGGTTCTTCGCTCGTCATGGGAATACGCTGGATTCGCGCTGAAATTAACCGATTTGTGGCGGTCATCAAAATTCATCTGATGGCAGGTCGGCCAGAAACGCATTTGCATCCGCCAAACCAGTAAAACCTTTAGGATCATGTTTGAAACCTTAATGAATTTAGTACAGCAAAACGCTGGTCAGTCGGTCATCAACAACCCGGCAATTCCGAATGACCAGAACGACACCGTTATGCAAACTGTTACCGGCAGCATCATGAATGGACTTGGCCAACAGGCGCAGGGTGGTGGCTTAGGCAGCCTGCTGGGTATGGTAACCGGTCAGAGTCAGGGGGGCGGCAACTTCGATAGTCATCCCACTACGCAAGGGGTTCAAAAGCACGTTGAGCAGGATCTGATGAGCAAATTGGGCATTTCGCCCCAGGTGGCCATGTCGGTTGCTGCGGTTTTAGTGCCCATCGTATTGAAGAAACTAATGAACAAAGCGGCTGACCCGAACGATTCGAGCGTTGACGCGGGTAGTTTACTGAATGGATTGGGCGGTGGTGGTCAGACTGGTGGCCTGGGTGGTGGTCTCGGTGGCATGCTGGGGGGCTTATTCGGCAATCGGTAAGAGAAGGTTACAGCACCAAGCAAAAA
>DATHAW010000659.1:0-4525 GCA_035296465.1 Spirosoma sp. | reverse complement strand
AACGTTTTCACCCTGACCAACTACTCGGGCTTCGATCCGGAAGTCAACAACTTCGGTAATGCCACCACGCAGTTTATTGATAATGGTACGTACCCAATTGCCCGATCCTATCTGGGCGGCTTGCAGATCACTTTCTAAACCATCCAGCCAAGATGTAAATCACCTGCATCCTGGTTCAGACATTCTTCCCATGAAAAAACATATTCTGCTGTTGGTGGCTTTGTCGGGCCTAACCATTTCGTGCAGCAAACTGGAGGAATCGGTGTATTCGTCCATTTTTACGACCAACTTCTACAAAACAGCCTCCGATGCCGAGGCTGGAATAGCTGCTGCCGCCGGTTCACTGATTAATCTATATGGCTTTCCCTTACTAGCTGCGTCGGATTTTGCGGCCGATCAGTCGTACCCCAGGGCTGTTGTGGGGCGTAATACCATTACGCTGTTCAGTTACGACCCTTATTTTACCGCCCAGCGTAATTCGGGACGGCATGAAACCGAAGGGCCACAGGGTATCTGGCGGTTTAGCTATAAGGGGATTGAAAATGCAAACTGGGTCATCGAGAAGGTTCCGGCCATTTCGATGGAAGCCCAGCGCCGGACAGAGATCGTAGCCGAAGCGTATGCCCTGCGCGGGTTGTATCACTGGACGCTTACCAAGACGTTTAACGAGGTTCCGGTAAAAACGAAAGCCAGCACCAGCGAAGCGGAAGCGCTCGTTGCCAAAAGTTCGCGTGCCGATATCTATAAGCAGATCTACAGCGACTTAGATCAGGCAGTTGCCGGGCTGCCTTCATACTCTGCCAATTTGGTGAAAGGTCGTCCGTCGAAGGAAGCCATTCAGGGCCTATACGCCAAAGTAGCATTGTATAACGAAGACTGGGCAAAGTCGTTACAGCTGGCGCAGGCGACGATCAATTCGGGCAAATACGCCTTGATGCCGAACGTGCTGGATGTGTTCGATGTGGACAAGGAAGATGCCGCCCGGGTCGAAAACATGTGGGCCGTTGAGGCAGACCGGGTAACGCCCAGCCGCTGGTTGACCGTTATGGGTATTGCTGGCCCCCGTAACAGTTCGGGCGTCGACTATGCCAAAGTATCGTTCGGGTCGTGGTTTGCCTACCAGTCGTTTTATGACTCGTTTGCGCCGAATGACAAACGGCGGCAGTTGCTGGATACGACCTACCGGGATGTCTCGGGTAAGATTGTGCCGCAGAAAGATATTACACCCATCACGCCCAGAGGTGTTTTGATCCGTAAATACCGCGACCCAAATTCTATAGGGGAGGCCAATAACTGCAATTTTCCGATTATCCGGCTGGCTGATGTATACCTGGTAGCCGCCGAAGCCGAAGCCCGCCTCAATGGCCCGACCGCCACGGCCTATGGGTACATCAATACCGTTCGGAAACGGGCGGGGCTGGGGGATTTGACCCCCAGTCTTAGTAAAGACGCCTTTATTGCGGCCCTGCTGCAGGAGCGGTCATGGGAGCTGTTTGCCGAAGCTGACCGCTGGTTTGACCTGACGCGGACGAATACCTTCCTGACTGTAATTCCAAAAGCGGTGAACGATGTGTACCCAACTCGTACCCCGCAGGCGAAGCACCGCTATTACCCTATACCACTGGAAGAGATTCAGGCCAATCCAAAGCTGACCCAGAATCCGGGTTGGCAGTAGACCCCATACCCATACTATGGTGCCGTCCTATTTTCAAACTACTTTGACTCAATGAAAACCTATCTTCTTTCGGCCTGCCTTGCCGGATGTCTTCTTGCCCAGGTTGATACATCCGTTGCTCAGTCTAAAAAATTGCCCTCTTACAGCGGCATTTATCCGCAACTGGCCATGTATAACAACGAAGGCGAATGCGGCACAGGGGCCGTAGTGCCCTGGGCAGGCAAACTTTGGGTTGTCACCTACGGCCCCCATCTGCCCTTTGGCTCGTCGGATAAATTATACGAGATAGCACCCGATTTAACCCGGACCATTCGGACTGAAAGCATCGGCGGCACACCGGCCAACCGGATGATCCATCCCGAGAGCAATCAACTTTTTATTGGCCCTTACGCCATCGACAGTAAGGCACACGTTCGGGTGATCCCCTACAGCGCCATGCCAGGCCGTCATACGGGCAATGCCCGCCATCTGACCGACCCGAAAGGGAGGATTTATTACGGAACCATGGAAGAAGGCTTCTATGAAGTGGACGTAAGTAGCCTGACACCAACGATGTTGTATGAAGATGGTAACGTTAAGACGAAAAAAGAGACCGACGAATCAAATAATCAGCACAACGACCTGTTACCAGGGGCGCATGGGAAAGGAGTCTATTCGGGTCAGGGGGTGATGGTGTACTCCAATAATGGCGAGCCCGGCCCTAAGGCCCTGGTTCAGTTTGACATTGATGCGGGCTCACTGTCGGAGTGGAACGGTACAGACTGGAAGGTAGTCCGCCGGAATCAATTCGTCGAGGTCACTGGTCCCGGCGGTATTTACGGCAACAGAAACCCGGCAACCGATCCCATATGGGCAACGGGCTGGGATTATAAGTCTGTGCTGCTGGGTGTGCGCGACAAAGCAACGGGATGGCATTTTTACCGCCTTCCCAAAGCCAGCCACGCCTACGACGGGGCACATGGCTGGAATACCGAATGGCCCCGCATTCGGGATGTTGGCACTAGCGGGCAGCCCGACTACCTGATGACCATGCACGGTATGTTCTGGCGGTTTCCTGGCAGCTTTACCGCTTCGAACACGGCCGGTATCAGGCCTCGTTCCGCTTATCTGAAAGTAATTGGCGATTATACGCGCTGGAATAATCAGTTGGTATTCGGCTGTGATGATTCGGCCCAAAGGGAGTTTTTAAACAAACGGAAATCGAAGGGCAACATCGAAGGCCCCGGCCAGTCGAATTCAAACCTATGGTTCACGCCGTTGACGATTCCCGATCAACTTGGGCCAAACACCGCAGAGGGCGCTGTGTGGCTGAACGAAGCGGTTAAAGCCAATGAAGCGTCGGAACCGTTTCTATTTGCTGGTTGGCCTAATCGGTCGGCCTGGGTGCAGAATAACAGCGACAGTGAGGTTCAGATTACGTTCACTATAGATAAAACTGGAACGGGTAACTGGACCTCCCTTCAAAGGATAACCGTTGGTCCTCGAAAAGCCATGCATGTACCCTTCAGTGCTGATACCCCTGGCGAGTGGATTCAGATCAAGGCGAACAAGGATGCCAATTTATCCGCTCACTTCTCGTATTCGGCTAATGACTCGCGCAACACGTACGCTAACGCCCTGTTTACCGGCCTTAGCACAGTGACAACTACTAACACTTCGGGTGGTTTGATGTATGGATTGGGCAATAATCGCCAGGCGTTGGGTATGGCCGCCATGACCTACAAAGGCGGGCAGCCGGCCGATGTTGGGTATTATGAACTCAATGGCGACATGCAACTCGTTCGGAAAGAAGATGTCGAAATGGTGGACGTTATCAGGAACAAATTTGCCATTCCTCAAAAAGTCGTAACGGTTGATGAGTCGAGTGTTTTGATCGTTGACGATAAAGGCCGGCGCTGGCGATTACCACATGGGAATAAGGCCTATACTGATCTCACCAATCAGGCAGCTCTGCGAATTTGCCGGGAAGTAGCGACCGAACGCGACTTGCTCAATTGCCACGGGACGTTCTACGAATTGCCTGCCGAAAATGCCGATGGCTATGCCAAGATGCGTCCTATCTCGTCTCACAACCTGCGTATCAACGATTATGCGTCGTATCGGGGACTACTTCTGATGACGGGTATTGATTTGAACGCAGCGAAGAATAATGAGCACATCATCGTTTCGGACGATAAAAAGGCAGCCGTTTGGGCGGGCACCATCGACGACCTCTGGAAACTAGGCAAACCAACCGGACAGGGCGGCCCGTGGAAGAACACGCCTGTGAAAGCAAACGAAGCGTCTGATCCATATCTGATCGGTTTCTACGACCAACGTAGGCTGCAACTCTCGCACAAAGCGACTCAATCGGTAACGGTTACTATTGAAGCAGACCCGGTGGGTACGGGTGTCTGGATGACGTATAAGTCGTTTACGGTAGCGCCGGGAAAGATGATCGACTATGCGTTTCCGAAAGATTTCCAGGCTCGATGGATTCGGTTTAAAACAGATAAGGCTTGCGAAGCGACGACGTTTTTAACGTATAAGTAAAATTTCTTATAAAAGGTACTATTTGAAAGACCTAGCTAGGTACAGCTATACATTTAGTACAGTTAGTTGAAAAGGGAATAAAAATTCCGTTTCACTCCCCATTTACATCCTGACGAGTCCCGGCCGAAATCGGAGATTTTCGTGAACGATTTTATCAGTGGCTAATATTACCGCAACTTTTTCATTGTCAGTGAATTTGGCAGTTCATTAAATGGCATTAGCTACCTATTTATTGAACAAAAACGGCCTGTTGAGTAGTAGGAGAGCTTATACGGATATAAACAAGTAAGTAGCGTAAATAAAACGCGACGCAACCCA
>DATHAW010000658.1:0-3924 GCA_035296465.1 Spirosoma sp. | reverse complement strand
CCTGACGCAAGTTGGCGAGTAGCCGTTGTGCTTTTGTTCTAAATCGAGCGGCCCTTAACCATATAGGCTCCTACCCACGGTCAGTAATAGTTGCCCGGCAAAGACTAGTAACTACTTATACGATACAAAAGACCGTAGGCTAATTAGTGAACGATTACGTCTTAGGCTATACGTCACTGGCTATGAGTTATTACTCAATAAAAAAGGCATGGATATGAAAAAAGGACCTGGATTATTGATCATGGCTGTATGCCTGATGGCACTGGTAGTTGGAAGTCTTATAACTATCATTTTAGTACACTTCAATACTGACAACGGTCTTGAGGCGTGGTGGGAGATTCCTTTAATTGTAGTAGCTACCTTATGTCTTATAGGCTGGGTGATATATAGAGCTAGAAAACAGTTTTTATGAGCAACCTCCTTTTCCTTCTTCACCACGTGTATCTAAACCCGCTCGAGGTATTATAGAGAAAGGTTTGATCGCCTAGTACGCGCCCGTGTGACTAAGGCAAAAAGGATTAAACCTGTACTTGGTAAGGTGTCCCCTGCCAGTGGTCGAGCACGGCCCGCTGGTCATCCGTCAGTCGTAGGGTCGGGCCTAGATTGAATAAGGTCGGCTGACGGTGAATCTTCAGGCCCGCCCGCCGAAGATTGTTACGCGTGTGGGGTCTTGAATTTTGATACCGTTTTTTCTTGGCTGACTATACAGTATACAAAGTCGAGGTTTTAGAATTCACGTATCTCCACCCTCCTATTCACATTGTAGGGACTTATAATTGAATTAGCACCTGCTAGTCCCGGTCTATCCATCTTCGAATTATGACACGAATTAAGGCCAGAACCACAATGAGAACCGCTAAGCTGAGTAAAAGACCAACCATAAAGAAATGATTATAAGTTGTTCGCTACACTCACAAATGTAATATTATTAGTCTGAGGCATACAGACCGAATACGTCAAAGTTACGTTTTAACCGCTGGCCGCAGAGCCGTTTCCTCACTCATCATAGTTTTTACGAGTGCTGTATTGACACATTCGAGTTATGTAACCCCAAGTCTATTTATCCAGATGAACATAGCGCCTATATGTCTTGCCTTCTCTCTTGAGGAAGAATTCCATTACGAAATGGGAATGCTCTTTATCATCTTTACTTATATCTATGTGTACTTCGCCATGGAGTTTCTAAGCAAGAGGAACCCCCGCCTTTTTAACGAAATCAATATTTTTTCTAAGTATCGCATATTACACTTGAAAAGGACCAGAGTTGGCAAAACCCATCACCATAGAGCATTCAGGTCCAGGATGTAGTACCAAGAACCCTAAGGGTGATTGAGAATTGTTAACACTACACGCCCCTACGACTCAGGCAAAGAATCAAATCTGTACTTCGTAGGGAATCCGTCGTCGTAAGTTGTTGGGCTCATTGTGGAAGGCGTTGGGGGCGTTGTGAGCCGCCCGTATATATTCGTCCTCTGTCGACCCTTTGGCGTACTGCCCGAACATACTGTTTAGCCTTATCAGCAGGTCGTCGTGGCGTAGCATGGCGGCTGACACGAACCGACGAACGCCCGGTCTGGACTGACCCCGCCCGGCCGTTGAGGTAATGGGTACGCCTGTTACGGGACAGACTGCCGCCCCCGTCCGGGTGTTGATTGACGTTGTATTGATGTCACATTGTAACGCTGAACCGCGTATTGGCGTAACGGTAAACGAGTGAAATCAAGATCGGCCGGTTGGCGCGGGGGTCTTTAAGGAGAAATTTTACGTCCTGGTCAGAAACGGTTTTCAGTGGTCTAACTTGGTTTGGTCACTACCAAGTGACAAATCATTTCAATACAGTTGACGGATTTGGTTGACGTAACCGTATTTTTTACCGTAAAGAGCAGTAAACAAAAAACGCTAACTCATTGAAAGTTAGCGTTTAGTTAATCTCACCTTACTCGGAAAAATACCGGATTTGTGCTCCCGAAGGGATTCGAACCCCTATCGTCGGTACCGGAAACCGAAATTCTATCCATTGAACTACGGAAGCATTTCCCGATTGGCACCGGGCTGCTGGTGCGGTGCAAATATAGCAAACGGCAGGGCTCGAACGCAACTGCCTATCTGAATTCTTTCATAATTGCTTCAGCGTTTCATGATCGCCAATGAGCTTCAGGTATTGCAAATGGCTCATTACACCGTGAATATTGCGGATCAGTCGGTGCGCGTCGGGTAGCGTTGCAATGTGCAGCTGCGTATGCTCGTTCTCACCTTCGGCACCCGTCTGCCGGCCATGAAACGCCCTGATATCCGCCAGGGGCATTCTACGTTCAAGAAAGAAAAAATAAAGGGCTTCGTCGGTGGTGGAGGTGGACGAAAATAGCGGCTTGTCGAACAAAGGTTTCAACTCGTCCGGTTTCACCTCCAGTTGCGCTTCTTCGCCTAATTCGCGGGCTGCTACTGCCACCGGCGACTCGTCGTCTTCGTCAATCATCCCCGCCGGGTGCTCAAACAGTTCAGAACCGTCACAAATCCGGCGTTGCTTCACCAGCAGGACGTATTTGTCGTCGGTCTGCTCGTCAATCAGCACAACGAGCATCGATACGGCATCGCCTTTAATAAAACAGATTGGGTTTAGTTTATTTCCTTCGGGTGTATTTGCATCCACATTCAGCAGCGCATACAGCACTGAGCCATCTTTGTCGGCCCGCTGAACGTGTAATTCCTGCACGTCGTTGATCTTAATCTGCTGCTCCGTTAAGTGGTTACGCCAGGTCTGGTACTTAAGGGCATCGTTGAGTAGCTGGTTTTTCTTCATGAATTGGCTGAGTCGTTTTGGCAACCCAACCTGGTTCCGGGTAAAGAGTTTGACGGGGTTAGGCAACGCTCATAACAACTTCATTGTTTCGTAGTCTCCAACGTGTTTTAGATATAAGAAGTGGATCAGCAACCCATTGACGTTATTGACCAGCTTGTGTGCCTCCGGCAGCGAAGTCACCACCGTCGTGATCCGCTCAAACTCGGACGAGTTACCCATGTTCTTGTGGTGAAACGCCATGATTTCGTGGCGGGGCAGTTCGCGCTGGAGAAAGAAAAAGTGCATGGCTTCATCGCTGGTGCCGGTGCTGGGAAACCATAACCGGGGGTTCAGTTTGGTTAGGTCGGCGGCCGTTGCGGCCAGACCAATTTCTTCGCCCAGTTCGCGGGCGGCAACATCGTCGGCTGCATCGTCGGCATCAACCATGCCGGCGGGGTGTTCATACGTTTGTGAACCGTCGGAAATGCGTCGTTGCCGCACCAGCACCACAAATTTCTCTTTCGTGTCTTTGTCGATCAGGCATACCAGCACCGAAGCCGCATGGCCTTTCAGAAACAGGGCGGGTGGAATTTTGTCGCCTTCGGGCGTATCAGCATCCACTTCAAGCATTGCAAACAAGACTTCGCCGTTTTGCCGACGGCGGATGTATTTCTCGTTTACGGCGTTAATTGTCAGCCCGTTGGTTTCCATCTGGCTTTTCCAGAACCTGAATTTGGGCGCGTCTTTAAGTTTTTCCATAGTGCTGTTTAAATAGGAAAGTATATGCAGTGTTCAGGGAGTACGCGAGAATAGCCTGCTCCCTGAACACTGCATATCATGAGCATGGAGAAAGTGTGTTTGGGTTAACGAGTTATCAACGGCAGATACCGCTCCCGAATAATATTAACGTGATGTATAGGATGACCAACCAGTACATAGCCCAGCGCTAACGGCGAAACTGCCTGATTAAAACAGATTCCAGGCTCCACCAGCATCTCCTCGTCGAAACTCCGAAACAGCGCCAAAGTCGATTGCCGGTTCAGGGCGTATTCCTCATATAAATCGGTGAGACTCCGGCGCATAGCGCGGGCATTGCGGCTAAATAACTCTTCGTCAAAACCCGGCAGCACGGTTTGGTCATGGCG
>DATHAW010000657.1:0-2326 GCA_035296465.1 Spirosoma sp. | reverse complement strand
TGGGGGCAGTGCGACAGCATAATAACTACCATGGTGTTCGTGGCGGTCTATTACGGGCTGCGCGGGCAACTGGCAGTGAGCGGAATCTGTCTGCTCATCGCCTTACTCGTGAAGCCACAACCCATTATTTTTTTGCCGGCACTGGGGCTGCTTTGGTTGCCGCTGGTGGTAAAAAACAAACTACGCTACACGGCGCTAAGCTTGCTTGCCGTGGTTTTAGCCGGTATGTTTTTGTTGGCTCCGTTTCTACTGGAAGGTACTGCGATTGACTATTTAACAATGTTGAGTCATTCGGCAAGCCTCTATCCATCAGTATCCATCAAAGCGGCTAATATGTGGCAGTTGGTGCTGACCGATGATCCGTATAAGGTGTCTGATCAGGTTGTCCGGTTTGGCTTAACCTATAAGCAGTGGGGCCTGCTGCTGTTTACCACTGTCTATGCCATTGTCATCTTCCCCATGATGCGGCAAACGTATCAGCTCATTAGGGGACAGCGGGCACACTATGACAAAGCTGTCGTGTTGCTGACCTTTGCGCTGACACCCGTCGTTTTTTACTTCTTCAATACGCAGATGCACGAACGCTACGCCCAGCCCTGCATTTTGTTTTTAGCGGCTTATGCCTTTGTCAAGGGCGACTTTGTTCCGTATGTAATTGCATCGGTAGCTAATTTCTGGGTATTGGAGAAGGGGGTATTCTTAATGAAGTTAGATCGTTTATACCAACTGATAAGTTTAGAGCATCTGGCCATCCTGTTCCTGATTGTCCTGGTTTGGGGAACGGTTCAACTATACAAAAAATCAACCCTGGTAACGACCGATGTCCCGCTTCCCGTAATTGACACAAAATCGGTTTAGCCAATTCCGCCAACGTTGAAGTTAACAAGACTCCGCTCCCTCAACGTATAGATTACCTGTCAGTTTTTAGCATTGTAAACCGGTTCATTTTATGGTTTATAGATGCTGACAGAACGCCTGGTCGACATGAAAAAACACACCCTGATTAATTATATCACATTTCTCTATATAAGTCTGCCTGTTCTTATTTTCTTTTTTGGCTGGCTGCACCTTGGGTATGCAGTCTTACTGGGCGGGTTGCTGATTTACGGCTCGTTTATCTACCTCCGGCGCATAGATAAGGAAACAAGGGCTTCACATTCTGGTATCAACTGGCTCCACTGGTCACTCATCGCCGGGCTGGCTTTTCTGTGGGTGCTGTTTTCGGGTATCGGTGGGTTTGCCAATCAGGATTGGGACCATCACTTCCGAAACGCCTTGTTCAGGGATCTGATTAACGAAAGTTGGCCAGTTTACTACAACTTTCCTGCTCAGTATCAAGACCCTGAACTGGCTAATAAACATTCAGCCCTTAATTATTACCTCACGTTCTGGCTGCCGGCTGCGCTTGTCGGCAAAGTATGGGGGGCATCGGTTGCCAATGTTGTTTTGCTGCTCTGGTCATACACCGGTATCATGCTCATGCTGTATTACCTGAACCGGCTGTTTAACTTTCGCTATGCGTTGCTGGTCTCTATACTGTTTATTGGGTGGAGCGGCCTGGACGTATTGGGACGGCTGATTATGCACCCCATTGCCGAGTTCACTACGTTCCAGCTGGAAGCCTACTATTCCTATTCCTATGCCGCCTTCACCTCCAATTTATACAACGTTTTTAATCAGGCAGTCCCGACCTGGCTCCTTACCGTTTGGGTGTTCAACTATTCTAGGCGGCTAAATCTGCTCCCCATTGCATTTTTGTTTGCCTACGCGCCTTTTCCCTTTATTGGCTTAGTACTACTGTATAATTTATACTACGTATTAGACACGTTTTGGCAGACGCGCCGTGTTCAGGATTGTTTATCCTCAATATTGACCGAATTGGTAAAGATTGAAAACATCGTAGCTATAGGGTGCCTGCTGCTGCCATATGCGCTGTTTTACGGTGCCCACACCAGTTCGGTACCAAGTAGTCTTTTCTGGAGCCGTTATTTGGAGGGCACCCGCCGAATGAAGTTTTGGGTGATTGTGTACTACTACGTTGCTTTCCTTCTGGAAGTGGGGGTGTATTTATTTTGCATTGTATGGCTGTCGAGAAAAACATATCAGTCCAACAAATTAGTCTTTTGGCTATGCGCCGTGCTGCTGCTGTTCATACCCTTCTGGGCGGTTGGCACCGGTAATGATTTTGCTTCGCGGGGTTCCATGCCATTCCTGGTTATCGTGTGTATACTAACGTCGAAAGCGCTTATCGACCGGATAGAAAAACGTGGTAACGCTTATCGCCTGGTGATTCCGGCCGTTGTTCTGCTGCTAGCCTGGGTCACGC
>DATHAW010000656.1:0-5258 GCA_035296465.1 Spirosoma sp. | reverse complement strand
TTCCAGCACGTAAATTTCATTTCGATCTGAAACGCGTACCCCACAAACCTGATCGGGTTGTGCAGGATTACTTCAAGCACGTCGGCGCGGTAGCAAACGAAGCCCGCTGTAGGGTCCATGATGGGCATGCCCGTAACAAAGCGGACGTAGACCCCGGCAAAGTAAGACATGAGCACCCGGCCCATCGGCCAGTTTACTACGTTAACCCCTTTGATGTAGCGCGACCCCACCGCTACGTCAGCACGGTGCGATAATCCGGCCTGACGTTCCTCGCCAGCGCAGGCGTTATAGAGTTTAATGAGGTCATCGGGGTTATGCGAGAAGTCGGCATCCATCTCGAACAGGTATTGATAACCCCGCGAAAGTGCCCATTTGAACCCATCAATGTAGGCCGTTCCTAAGCCTAACTTACCCCGGCGTTCCAACAGGTGAAGCAGTCGGGAATAGCCCTGAGCAGACCCATTAGCTGGAAATTCACTTTGCAAATCGCGAACCCGCTGAGCCGTTCCGTCGGGTGAACCATCGTCAACAACGAGCACGTCGAATGGTTCCGGCAAGCTGAATACCCGGCGGATGATGGCTTCGATGTTCTCAATTTCATTATAGGTTGGAACAACAACCAGACGTTCTTTCACAGACTTTTAGAGGAGTTAGTAGGAGGGTATTAAAAGAACACCAAAAATCCTGATTTATGTCTAAAAAATTCTTTAAAAATTGTTAATCTAATGCTCCAGCGCTAGTTTTTCCGCAAGGGCACGCGCTTTGCCAATACAATCGGACAGCGATAGCCCGCCATACCAGTTAGCGCATACGAACAGGTTATCGGCTTCAACCGATTCGACCTGATCTCTTACGGCCACAATAGACGCATTGTACTGCGGAATAGCCCGCTCCCAGCGATAGATGGCCCGGAAAATTGGTTCGCTTGACCGAATACCAAAGGCACTGGCCAGTTCCTGGTGTACGTTTTGAAACACGATGTCGTCAGGCTGGCGGGCATTTTCCGCTGCTCCGCCCGCGCCACCAACAAAGGTGGTAAACAAGACCTGATCGTCGGGGCAGCGGCCGTCGAAGACCGAACTGCTCCAGATATGACCGGCTGCAAACCGTCCTTCCCGCCTGGGGTTTAGCCCGCCAAAGCCGTTGAGCAGATGCTGCACATCGGCCCGTTTATAGGCAGAATGGACGGCCGTCATGGGCGGGTATTCAACCTGGCGCAGGGCGTCGGCAAAAAGAGAATAGCGCTTATTCAGGTCAGCATGGCTAACCAGCCGGGCCGCTGTGTCGGTTCCAGTCGCAAGCACGAGCCGGTCGACGGTTTGCGTACCAGTGGCACTTTTTACCAGCCAGCCGGTAGCACTCGCCCCCCCAATGTACTCAACCGGGTCATTTAGCGATAAATGAGTCAGTTGGGCAGCCAGGGCTTTAGGTAGTGTCTGCATCCCATCGCGGAAGCTGAACGATTGCCGCCGGCCCGCCGTCGACTGGTTTTTAATCAGCCCCCGTAGCACCGAGCCATGGTCCTGTTCGTAGCGTAACAGCACCGGAAACGTTTCGGAAACCAGCAGCCGTTCGGGGTCGCCGGCGTAGATACCCGCCACAAACGGAGCCAGCGCGTAGTCGACAATTTCGGCGGAAAACCGCCGTCGAAAAAACTGGGCCAGCGTTTCTCCGGGGGGTGAAGTGGTTTTGTTACCAAGTTCGCCAAGAACAGCTAGTTTGGTTTTCCAGCTAAAGAATGAGCCGAACAGCAACGAGGGTGGTCCAACCGGTAATTGGCGATACTGTCCGTGGCGAAAGATGTAGCGATCCTTGCTGACTGGCTTGCTAAAGGTTAGCTGGGGCGTCAGGCCTAGTTCATCTAGCCACAGCAAAAGGTCGGCATCGCCCAGGAGGGAGTTAGGGCCTAACTCGCGCAGGTACGTTTGCTGGCTGTCAGGAACTGGATCACGACGCGAGCGGATGTAGCCCCCCGGCTCGGCGGATGCCTCCCACAGGCGGTAGTCAATCCCACGCTGTTGGAGTTCGTAAGCCAGCGTCAGCCCTGAAATGCCTGCCCCAATGATGCCGATTGTCATGGACGAGTTGTTTTTTTGGCATGCAGTTGCTTTTCCTGAGCGTCGACCTTCTTTTTCAGGTTCTCGGTAATTTGTTTATAAATGGCCTCCATCTGAAGCGGATGCGACGAATAGTAGACGTAGCTTTTGGAATAAGCGCTTGTATCGACCTTAAATTTTTGGAAAATCTGCCTCTCCAGCCGTTTGTAAACCATGTTCGACGAATCCATCGAACCTAAGCCAAGTCGGCTCACGCGGGCTTCGGCTAAATGAATCTCCGTGAGCACCGCAGCCATTTGTGATTCAGGAATCAGGTTATCGGGTTGTTTATCGTCCAAATCTGTGCAGGCTGCCAGAAGCCCAATCATAGGCAGCAGACTACGCAGGCAGGTAAGAAATAGTTTCCGGCGCATAGGGGTAAACAGGTTAGCTTTGTAAGCCAATCCCACGGGTCAAAGTTCGGGGTTGTTTTCAGATACAAGTATAACGATCGTTAGGTATGGACGAGTTCTTGTCCCGGCTTCGTAATTTCGACATCCGCATCCGTAAAGCGGTCAACTCGCAGATGCGCGGCAGTTTCCGTTCGGTATTTAAGGGTACGGGACTCGAGTTCAGTGATTTACGTACCTATCAGTACGGCGATGACGTGCGGGCTATCGACTGGAATGTATCGTCTAAAGGGCACGGCACGTTTGTGAAGGTGTTCCGGGAAGAAAAAGACCAGACCGTTTTTTTTGTGGTCGACGTCAGCGCATCGCAGCAGGTTGGACCGAGCTACCGCGACAAACTGGCCGCTACCAAAGAAATTTGTGGTGTACTGGCGCTGTCGGCCATCCGCGAAGCCAGCCACGTTGGCCTGTATTGTTTTTCGGACCAGAAAGAACGTTATATAAAACCCGAGAACGGCATGAAAACCGGCTATCAGCTCATCGTAAGCCTGTTCAAATTGCAGCCTCAGTCGGGTAGGACTAATATTGCCGATGCGCTGCTGTTTACGCTCAACTGCCTCAAACGCCGAAGCGTTGTTATTCTGTTATCCGACTTTATCGACCACCAGTACGAACATAACCTGAAAGCGCTGGCAAAAAAACATGATCTGGTCGTTATTCATCTGTACGACCAGCGCGAAGTCAACCTGCCCCGTTTAGGCATCATTCCGGTTCATGATACGGAAAGCGGTCAGACGGTTTGGGTTAATACGTCGTCGGCTTCCTTCCGGAACCGGTTGCGCGATACGTTTCGGCAAAACCAGACGCGCCTGGAACAGCTCTGCCGACAGTTCAACGCCAATTACCTGGCGCTTGATTCGCAGGAGGATTTTGTGCCTAAATTAATCGAACTTTTCCGGGTGAGAAAATGAATGATCCAGGTTATCCGGGCCGCACGACACAGCCTGCACCGGTGGGCCGCTTCCTAACGGACAGCATCGACATCGGGCGTCCGTTTCAGTATGCCCTGATGTACCGGCACGCGCCTGCGGCCGACTTGCTCTTCCCAGATACGGCCAGCCAGTTTGCACCCTACCGGGTCCAGAAGGTGGCCCTGTTCACAACCCGCACCACCGGAACCGGAGCCCAGGCTGTCAGTATCGATAGTGCCGTTTATACCCTGCTCTCGTTTGAGATAGATTCCGTTCAGTTGCTTCGGGTGCCCATCCGGTTCATAAACGCCAGAGACTGTACCGACTTGTTTACGTCGACCGATACGGTATTCCTGCGCTCACAGATTCGGCCCACAGCGGCTGAGCTAACCCCCTATTCATCTCTAACGCTGGCTACCCAGACAACACTGGCCTCTTTGCAGCAGGAGTTCAACTACCCCGTGCTGGGCTTGTTCGTGGCTGGCCTGGTGGGGGTGTCGGGGCTTTTGTACGGACTTTTTGGCCGGGCCATACGGCGTCAGTGGCGGCTGTACCGGCTTAATCAGCGGCACCAACGGTTTCTGCGCGAATTCGACCGGCTCACCCAGCAAATCAGTGCCGATAGTGCTGCCGAAACGGCTAATCAGGCCATTGTTATATGGAAAACGTATCTGGAAAGAATTGAAAGACAGCCCTATTCGTCACTTACAACCTCCGAAATTGCCGAACGTGTCGACGACGAGCGCGTAACAAATGCCCTGCGCGAAGCCGACCGGATGATTTATGGAGGAGCCTTCACCACGCAATCTGCCGCATCATTGACCGTGCTCAGCGACGTAGCGACCCAGCGGTATTACCACCAGCGGGCTGACCTTAAGGCAGGGGCCCGGCGGTCTGTCACTTTGCAACCAGCATCGACCGAAACCTCCATAGCTACGTAACTCTATGGAGCCCTGGTATTCGTTACATTGGTTTCGACCGTCGCAGTGGGCGCAGTTTCACCTAATCAACCCCCTGGCTATCACGGTTATTCCGGCCGTATTCCTCTTGTTCATGGTGCGCTATTATCTGCACCGCCGTGCACAGCAGCGGCTTAAGGTATCGCTGGGGCCATTACATTCGGCAGCGGTTGGGCGTACTCCCGTTCAAGTGGTTCACACCCTACTGAACGGACTGCGGTTTGCGCTGCCGCTCAGCGTGTTTGCGGGTATAAGCTTCCTGTTGGTGGCGCTGGCCCGCCCCCAGATTATCCGCGAACAGCGCGAAGAAGAATCAGACGGCATCGACATCATGCTGGCGGTAGACGTATCGGAGTCGATGACGGAACGCGACCTGCCGCCTACCCGGTTAGTGGCGGCCCGGCGACTGGCTCAGACGTTTGTTGATGGCCGCAAAAACGACCGGATCGGGTTAGTTATCTTTGCGGGAGAAGCTTTTTCGCTGTGTCCGCTCACGACGGATTATACCCTGGTTAAACAGTACCTTGGCAATCTGAACGATCAGATGATTCAGACGGCCGGCACCGCCATTGGTGATGCGCTGGCCCGGTGTATCAATCGAATGCGTGATACGCCCGGTTCAATGGCCGACACCACCCAACAGAAGGACAATTCGGCCGGGCAGCAACGGAGTAAGATCATTATTCTCCTGAGCGATGGCGATAACACGGCGGGCAACCTGGACCCTATTACAGCCGCCCGGTTGGCCAGCGCATTTAATATTCGGCTCTATACCGTTGCTGTGGGGCGGCCTGTTGCTTCCGAAATGGCCGCTTCGACCGTTGACGAGGGCGTTTTGAAAACCATTGCGACCATCGGTAACGGCAGCTTTTTTCGAGCCAC
>DATHAW010000655.1:0-5259 GCA_035296465.1 Spirosoma sp. | reverse complement strand
GTTTGTGTTGGTAGCCAGCTATGGGTTTTTTAATAATAAAGGTTTATTAAATGAAATCGACAGCAAGACCATCTATCGGTCTAACAAGATGCTCAGACGTTTGCTTGTGGTAAAGCCCTTTGGTGCACTGAAGACTATATTCTTACCTGCTACTCTTCGTTACGTTAATTTTGCTTTAAAAAAGTCAATGGTGCGTTTCCAGGCGAGTTCGGCAGCCGCTTTGTCATAACGAGGGGTAGTATCATTATGAAAGCCATGGTTTGCTTTCGCATACATATACGCCGTGTATTCTTTGTTATTCTTTTTTAAGGCGGCTTCATAGGCCGGCCATCCTTCATTCACGCGGGTATCCAGTTCAGCATAGTGCAACAGGAGGGGCGCTTTTATTTTAGGAACATCGTCGATCGCCGGCTGACCGCCATAAAACGGAACCGATGCCGCTAAATCCGGAATGCGCACGGCCATCATATTGGCAATCCCGCCACCAAAGCAAAAACCCACAACACCCACTTTGCCATTACCAGCTTTGTGGCTTTTCAGGTAGTCATAGGCCGCAATAAAATCTTCCGACATTTCATTTCTGTCCCGTTTGCTTTGCATCTCGCGTCCCTGATCGTCATTGCCCGGATAGCCGCCCAAAGGCGTTAACGCATCAGGAGCAATCGACACAAACCCGGCCAGTGCAGCTCTCCTGGCCACGTCTTCGATGTGCGGATTCAAACCCCGGTTTTCATGCACAACCACAATACCGCCGAGTGGCTTTTTGGCATCCGCAGGCTTTGACAACAGGGCTTTGATGGTTCCGCCCCCTTTTGCCGACGGATAATTGACGTATTCTGATTTCAAGCGTGGATCATCGGCTTTAATCTGGATAGCACCCTGGTAATCGGGCATGAGAAAACTCATCAGTGATGCTACGGTAAGGCCTCCCACGGCATAGGTAGAGAGCTTTTGCACAAAGTCGCGCCGGTCGAGCCGGTTGTGAGCGTAGTCATCATACAGGTCAAATACTTCCTGTTTGATGTCTTCTTTTTTGATTTCGTTCATGGTAATCTGGCTATGAAATGACTTTAGAATTGAATTTTTTACCCTGCCAGTCATAGAATCAGCCGGTTGCTCATCTGGATTTTGGTGGGCAATTAACCGGCTGATTTTATGACTGGCAAAACAATTCAGCAACTGGCACTGGTCAGCAATTGCACTACGACCCTTTTGCCAGTTAAGCGAGGGCTTTTCGGGCGTCACGGTCGGGGTCATTAACCAGCATGGACGTATCATCCAATACCATGGTTTCCCCGTTTTGGGTGGTATAGGGTTTCCAGGCAGGTAAACCTCCTCCGTTTGGATTGCCGGTTTTGACAAAACTGAGAAAGGATTTTGCCATCTTTTCCGACAATGCTCTTGGCCGTTTTCCACCACCCGTATGGGTCAGCATCAAATCAGTATTGTAAAACCAGAAACAAATATCATCGCAGTGGAAGGCACGCATCCTGCCATCGAACAGGGGGGGCTGCCAGCCAAACCAGGCCACATACACGGGGGCTTTTTGTCCGGTTACCTTTGCGTCGGCGGTGGCAACGGCATTCTTCCGGTTAGAGATAATCAACGCCCAAATCTCAATGGGACGAGCCTTAGGGAAATTTTTGGCGTACGCATCCACGACTTCGCCCGCCTTATCGCCAAAGCGTGGTTTGATTTTTTCTTTCACTTCGGCCAGCGAGATACTTTCTAACGTAGCGTCGGTCCGGCTTGGGTTTTGCTCGTGGAACGTAGAACAGATGAGCAGCGGAATGTTGGCCGAGAAGTGATTGGGATCATTGAAGAAAGCCCCTTCATTCAGTGTTACTCCGTCGGCTACGGGGGCGAAACCTCCCCGCTGGACACCAAGCCGTTTGGCTTCGTCTCCCATTTTCTCAACGGCCCTATTAGCGATGTCAATGTACTGGCGCCACGGAATCTGCTGAAGCTTATCTATTTCGCCGGGTTTCAGACCGGCCTCTTCCATCACCTTCTGCCCTAATTTTTCGGCATATTCCTTGTTTACTCCAGCCAGCGAGCTACCGCTCAATGCCACTGCCTTATGAAATAACCCTTTGGCAGCGGGCATATTCATTAGCGTAGTAACTTTAGCTCCCCCTCCCGACTGACCAATGATGGTCACATTGCCAGGGTCTCCGCCAAAATTGACAATATTGTTTTTGGCCCATTCGAGAGCCGCCACCATATCTAAATTACCAACATTACCAGATGCAGCGTGCGGTCCGGCGTCCCGGCCACCGGCCGCCTTTAGATGGCTATAGCCTAATGAGCCGAGTCGGTGATTGAGCGAACAGAAAACGATATTACCCAGGCGGGCCAGGTTTTCGCCATGATACCCATCCTGTTCTATGGCATTGCCGTTGACGAATCCGCCCCCATGCAGCCAGACGACTACCGGCCGTTTTTGGGTATCCAGTGCAGGGGTCCACACGTTTAGTTTCAGGCAGTCTTCAGAAACATCGTCGTAGTTCCAATGGTCAACAAACGAGGAATAAGGATTAGCATAGCGTTTTTCCATGATCTGGGGCGCGGAGTTTCCCCACCAAAGGGCTGGACGAATATCGGTCCACGGTGTTGGTTTTTGTGGGGGCATGAACCGATTCTTGCCTGACGTATCGGCTCCGTACGATATGCCTAAAAATTGATGAATGCCCCGAAGAATAAACCCTCTGACTTTTCCGTATTCCGTGTTTGCAACAGCGATAGCATCGCCCACAAACAATATTTGATCGTCTCCGGCGGGCTTTAAGACTTTGGGCGGGAGTGAACCAGCTACGGTGGCTTGCTGAGTTATGCCCAAACTGGCCACGCCAACACCCATCGACTGTAAGAAATTACGTCTTGACGCTTTCATCAACTGATTTTTAAGGTTGGAGAACAAATAACACCCTGCTACTGACAGCCACAATGTCCTGATTGCCACTTAGCGGGAAAGATGCCAGGTCCGTTACCCATTAAAGCATGAACAGCACGTAAACTAATGAGAAAACAATTCTTGTATTGTCCCTACGTAGGGTCTGCCTTCTGTTACGCCTTACTGGAGGTCTAATCCAACAGGTGAATAGTCGATTATTCAAAAATCGGCTAACTCTTTAAAGGCAGGTAGATGAAAAACGTCGTTCCTTCCCCAGGCTTACTTTGTACTTCAAGCGTACCTCCGTGGCCTTCCACCACCTGCCGGCAAATGGCCAGACCAATGCCCGTTCCGGCATACTGGCTGTGCCCATGCAGCCGCTGAAAAGGCTTGAAGATGCGGTCTTTATAGTGGTCCTCAAATCCAATTCCCTTATCAGCTACCGTGATAAGGCTTACAGGCAAACCAGGGTATTTACTCTTCAACGAGGCAGGGACCTGGTGGGGTGCTATTTGCTCACTGCTAATGACAACCACTGGTGCCAGACCCGGCTGATGAAACTTCAAAGCGTTACCCACCAGGTTAAAAAACACCTGCCGTAATTGAAACGCGTTGCCCAGAATAGTAGGCAAAGGCTCCCGTTGCACCTGGGCTGCTTTTTCTTCAATGGTTAGTTCCAGATCAGTGAGTGCCTCAGCCAGCACATGGTTTAAGTCTACGTGATTAACTGGTGACTGCTGCGTACTTAGTTGGGAGTAGGTCAATAAATCTTTTACCAACTGCTGCATCCGGGCCGCTGCCTGCTGCATTCGCCGGAGGAAATCCTGACCCCGTTCGGGTAGTACCTCCCCATAATCGTTCAGCAGGATACTGCCAAATGATTGAATCTTACGCAGGGGCTCCTGCATATCATGAGAGGCCACCGACGCAAATTGCTCTAACTGTTGATTTGAATGCTCTAGTTGCCCAACCAGTTCCTGAAGTTGCTGTTGATACGTTTTTAGGGGCGTAATGTCCAGAAAAGAGATTACCAGTCCATGACCTTGTCGAACGACTGAAACTGACAGCCACATTGCCCCATGGCGGGTGGGCATGAGCTGTTCGAACTGCTGGGCCTGACCGGTTTGGGCTACGTCAAAATAGCGTTGCAGGGTTTCTGATCCTTTTAGGTGAGGATGAATCGTCAGCATGGTTTGACCAATGATAGCCTGCAGGGGCTGGCGCGATGCTTTTATGAAAGCCTCATTGGCCATTCGGCAGCTAAAATCAACAATGCCCCCCTGTTCATCGTGCAGGGGATCAACAAGCACAATCGCCGTTAAGGAACTATCCAGGATGTGTTGCAGCAGGGAGGCCGTCTGCTGTTCAACCAGTTGGGATTCCTTCAGGGCGCTTATATCCAGCAATGTAACCAAAACCCCTTCTTTATAAGGCATAAAGGAACAATCAAACCAGGTGTTTTGCCCACCCTCCTGATAGCAAAAGGTAGTACGTTGCTCTAACCCGCTCTGGCATACCTGCCTGAGGGTCTCCATAAAGGATGCTGGCAGAAAAGTCGGTACTAACTCCCCCAGGGGCTGGCCCTCCATTTGTTCCACCGTTTTCCGGGCCAGCTTGGCACACATTCGGTTGGCTAACCGCAGACGAAAATCCCTGACCGTGCCGTCAGTCGCTATCAGGGGTTCAAGCATCAGTATACCCCAGGGTGCTGTATCGCAAAGAACCCGCAGCTTATCTGCCTGTTCCTGAACCTGCTGACCCACCTGTTTAACCCCTTCTACTGCCGTTACTAGGTAACCCTCAAAAGACGAAGCCCTCAGGCGTATGATTCGCTGAAGAGTGGCATCAATATATTCCAGGGAAATAGGTTTACTATCCTGCAGAACTTTACCCAAATCGGAAATATCTTGCAGAAGTGAGGGATATAGGCTCGATAGTTTGACGCCAGGCTTCGACGCATTGGTTGGCGCCTGCGAACGATCAGCGGGCTGCCGATTAGAATAAGCGAGCCGGAAATCGGCAATGTAGCCTTCCTGGTTGAGTAGTGGCAGCCACAGTTGAACCTCATAAGGTAATTCACCCAGTAAGCGCTCGAGTAACGATGGATTTGGCGATCCTAAGCGATCAGAGTAATGGAGACTAATCGGTTCAGCCATGAAATAGATAGGCAAATGTGAGTCAAATTTAATCAGGAAACGGTTAGTTCAGCTACCCGACTGTATTACATAAGCGTAGCCTGACAATTAAAACAGTCAACTTAGTTGAGGAGTATATGGTAACTGGCACTTTATTGCCCGTGTAGGTACTGACCACTGACCTGTAGGCCTTAGACTCTTTGTTCGGGTATGGATTCTACTGCCCATTGC
>DATHAW010000654.1:0-1888 GCA_035296465.1 Spirosoma sp. | reverse complement strand
ACGGCCCAGCGTGTGCTCTATGCTACGGATGCATCGGTATACCAGGAAATGCCCGTGGCAGTCGCCATTCCTAAATCCGTAGCCGACATCAAACGACTGGTGCGGTTTTCCAAACAGCATGGGTCGGTAGGGCTGATTCCGAGGGCGGCCGGTACGTCGCTGGCGGGGCAGGTTGTTGGCAGCGGAATTGTGGTTGATATCTCCAAACACTTCGGACAAATTCTGGAAGTTAACGCGGCCGAACGGTGGGTTCGCGTACAGCCGGGCGTCATCCGCGACGACCTAAACGCCTTTCTGAAACCACATGGCCTGCTGTTTGGCCCCGAAACCAGTACGGCCAGCCGCGCCATGGTCGGCGGCATGATCGGCAACAACTCCTGCGGCCTG
Source organism: Spirosoma sp. (assembly GCA_035296465.1). Lineage (GTDB taxonomy): Bacteria > Bacteroidota > Bacteroidia > Cytophagales > Spirosomataceae > Spirosoma. The sequence goes on along the minus strand of DATHAW010000654.1, from coordinate 1,501 downwards.
CACTCCATTATCTGGGGCACCACGCGAGATCACCTCCTTGAGGTCCGGACTGTGCTCAGCGACGGGGCTGAAGTCCTGTTTGGTCCACTGACCCGCCCTGCGTTCGAGGCAAAATGCCGGGGTGAAAACGTTGTCAGCCCACTTGAGCAGCGGCTTTATGTCCAGTTTCGGGACTGGCTCTCGAACCCAACCATTCAGCAGCAAATTCGCAACGGATACCCGAAACCAACCGTCAAGCGAAGAAATACCGGCTATGCGCTGGATGCGCTGCTATCGTTTTGGGGAGAAGGGGAGCCTAATAGAAAACCAGGCTCGTCAACGTTTAACTTCGCTCATCTCATTGCCGGGTCGGAGGGGACACTTTGCTTCATTACCGAAGCCAAACTGAACCTGCTACCCTTGCCACCAACCGAAATCGCGCTGGTCTGTGCCCACTTCGTAACTATCCGGCAATCGCTCGAAGCTAACCTGGTAGCACTCGATCACGGCTGTTCAGCGTCCGAACTTGTCGATGATTATATTCTGCAACTGACTAAAACCAATATTGAGCAGGCAAAAAACCGACATTTTGTAGAATCTCACCCGGTAGAGGGCGATCCTAAGGCGATTTTGATGGTTGAGTTTTTTGGCGATAGCCGGGCTGAGGTTACGGCTAAAGCCAACGCATTTGTGAGCGATCTACGGACTAAGTCGCTGGGCTATGCCTACCCAACACTGTTCGACGATGATACCAAAAAGCCCTGGGCGCTACGTAAGGCTGGGTTAAGTATCATGTACAATATTCCCGGTGACGAAAAACCGGCCAATGTCATTGAAGATACGGCCGTCGATGTGCGCGACCTGCCCAATTACATCGACGAACTCGACCGCATGGCGTGGGATAACCACGGATTGAAACTCGAATATTCGGCCCATGCGGGTGCTGGTGAAATTCATGTCCTGCCGCTCATTAACCTGAAGACCTCTGCCGGACGTACTACGTTTCGGAACCTCCTGATGGATACGGCCCAGCTGGTCAAAAAATACGGCGGGTCCCTGTCGGGCGAACATGGCGACGGGCGGCTGCGGGGCGAGTGTATCGCCTTTATGCTTGGCCCCGAAAATTACCAGCTTTGCAAGGACGTGAAAGCCCTCTGGGACCCGCACAATACGTTTAACCCCGGCAAGGTAGTCGATACGCCCCCCATGAATGAGTCGTTACGGTCGGAGGCTGATCAGGTGATGGAACCGCCCAAAACCCTGTTTGACTTCTCGGCACTTGGGGGCATTCTGGAAGCAGCCGAAAAGTGCTCCGGTTCGGGCGACTGCCGTAAAACCGAGATTTCGGGTGGAACCATGTGCCCTAGCTACATGGTTACCCGGCGTGAACGTGACACTACGCGGGGACGTGCTAATATACTGTGGCACTTTTATAGCAATAAAGACAAGCCATCCAACCACGACTTCAAGACGGTTGAAGACGTACTGGATTTGTGTTTATCGTGCAAAGCCTGCACTTCGG
>DATHAW010000653.1:0-5003 GCA_035296465.1 Spirosoma sp. | reverse complement strand
GGCCGATCACATGGATGCTACCTTCCGGAGGCAGAACCGCCCCTGGGTATCGGGACACCAGGAAGTGGAACTGGCCCTGGTGAAGCTGGCCAGAACGACCGGCGACAAACAGTACGTGGAGCTGGCCGACTGGTTTCTGGCCCAGCGCGGGCATGGCTACGGCAAAGGCAAAATTTGGGACGACTGGAAAAATCCTCAGTATTGCCAGGACGACCTACCGGTCAAAGACCAGAAAGAGATTACTGGCCATGCGGTGCGGGCCATGTATATGTACACGGGTGCCGCCGACGTAGCCGCTGCCACCGGCGACCCAGCGTATTTGTCAGCCATGACCACCGTTTGGGACGATGTAGTGCACCGGAATATGTACCTCACGGGCGGTATTGGCTCGTCGGGCCGGAACGAGGGGTTCACCAACGATTTTGACTTGCCCAATGCGTCGGCCTACTGCGAAACCTGCGCGTCGGTGGGCATGGTATTCTGGAACCAGCGGATGAACCGGCTCACGGGGGAAAGCAAATACATCGATGTGCTGGAACGCAGCCTATACAACGGGGCACTGGACGGCCTGAGTCTCTCCGGCGACCGATTTTTCTACGGCAATCCGCTCTCGTCGGTGGGTAATACCAGCCGGAGCGAATGGTTTGGTACGGCCTGCTGCCCATCCAACATTGCGCGGCTGGTAGCCTCCCTGGGCGACTACATCTTTGGCCAGTCGCCACAGGGAGCCTGGGTGAATCTGTACGTAAGCAGCCAGACGACCCTGGGCATCGGCAAAGCTAGCATACCGTTAAAGATGGAAACCAACTATCCCTGGGAGGGGCGGGTGAAACTAACCGTCAGCCCGGCCAAACCCGTAGCCTACACCCTGCACCTGCGGATTCCCGGCTGGGCCAAAAACGAACCGGCACCCGGTGGGCTTTATGGGTTTAGCGCCGGTGGCCAGACCGCCCCCGTTCAGTTGTTATTAAACGGCAGGCCCATCACCTACCGCGAGGAGAAAGGCTACGCCATCATCAGCCGCACCTGGAAAAAAGAGGATGTAGTCGAACTGGTATTGCCGATGGAGGTACGGCAGGTAAGCGCACGGCCCGAAGTTAAAGCCAATCAGGACCGCATTGCCCTGCAGCGCGGTCCGCTGGTGTACTGCGTAGAAGGAATTGACAATAAGGGGATTACCTGGAGTGTAGTGGTACCCGACAACGCTACATTTACCACCCGGCCACAGCAAATTCTCGACGAACCTATTATCGCGATTCAGGCTAATTTGGCGGTAGCCGAACCAGCCACCGATGGTCAGTCGGTGCAGTTAAAGCCGCGTTCGGTAACGGCCATCCCCTACTACGCCTGGGCCAACCGGGGAAACAGTCCCATGCAGGTCTGGCTCCCCCGCCGGATTCGGGCGGTGACTATTGCGGAGTAGCTGGCATGCATCTACTCTTCAGCCCTTTAGCTCGAGAACAAACCAGCTAATCTAAGGCCAAAAACTGCTTCAGTATCAAGCTTCGCCCAAACTGTCGGCTTTATTGTAGACCCGCGCACTAAGTATACCCTTTTTTCAATTCACCAACAGGCTTCGCTAACGGATGCAGACCCAGGAAAATGAGGTAACCCTTTCCTCACAGGGACAGCCCTTAAAGGCATTTGTGGCCTATCCCTTAGGTCCAGGCCCCCACCCTTCTATCGTGGTAATTCAGGAGATCCTGGGTCTCAACGATAATATTCGCCGGATAACCCGCCGTTTTGCCCAAGAAGGCTATGCCGCGTTAGCGCTCGACCTCTACTCCGGGGGATTCAAACCGTTTTGCGTATTCCAGACCATCCGATCTGTGTTTAGCAGCAGCACCGACAACTACAGCACGCGCCATCTGCATAATGCCCTGACCTATCTGGCCCAGCAGCCGTATGCCGATGCGGAGCGGCTGGGGGCCATTGGTTTTTGCATGGGAGGTAATTTTGCCCTGGCCCTGGCGCAGCGAGACAAACGACTTAAAACAATTGCCCCTTTTTACAGCATCACTCCTAAACCCCTCAAAAATGACGTATCGGGCCTTTGTCCTGTGGTGGGTTCGTTCCCCGAGAACGACTACACCGCTAAGCAGGGCCGACTGTTGGCCCAGGCCCTGGCGCAGGCTCAGGTGCCCCACGACATCAAAATCTATCCGGGTGCCGGCCATTCATTCATGAACGACAGCGGCCCTTCGTTTAGGCCCGATGCAGCCGCAGACGCCTGGCAACGGACGCTGGCTTTTTTTGAAACCCATCTACAATCCCATATTGGCTGACCTCCGTGTCCTTTTCAGGCTACGGCAACCCCAGGGGCAGATACACCGTAAAGATTGCCCCCACCCCTGGTTTGCCGTGGGCAGTGACGAAGCCACCGTGGTTCTCAACCACTTTCCTGACCACCGCCAGCCCAATCCCCGTGCCCACGTACTGACTGCGCCCGTGCAGCCGATGGAAAAGCTCAAAAATACGCTCCCCGTGTGACTCATCGAATCCAATGCCGTTATCAGCTACCGTCAGGGCCAGCCACTGTCCCTGACCCGTGTAGGGCTGGGGCAATTGATTGGCAGCAAGGCTGCTGGCACTCAGGTGCACTTGGGGCGACTCTCCGGCTTTGGCAAACTTAAGAGCATTGGCAATCAGGTTTTGCAGCAGTTGCCTCAACTGGGTTGCATCGCCGGGGAGGGCCGGCAGCTCCTCCACCGTCACCAGGGCGTTCGTTTCCCGGATCGTGGTTTCCAGATCGCCCAGAACCTCCTCAGTCAGGCTTTTTAGGGAAACAATCTGAAAGGGAACGACCTGGCTCGTAAGCCGGGAGTAATCCAGCAGGTCCTTAATCAGGATTTGCATCCGTAAGGCTGCCTGCTGCTGTCGCCGGAGCAGATCCTGACCCGTATCGTCGAGAGCGTGTACGTATCGGGTCAGGAGAATGTCATTGAACGCGTGAATTTTGCGCAGCGGCTCCTGCAAATCATGGCTCGCTACGTAGGCAAATTGCTGCAGATACTCGTTTGAACGGCTCAGGGCTGCATTGTTCACTTCCAGTTTCTGCTGATAGGACCGCAGGGGGGTAATATCCGTTGTGATCATCAACACGCCATCGCGGAAGGGGGTAATGTCATAATCATAGGCAATGCCCAGATGGGGGTAATCCACTGACTGATGGATGGGCTTTCCGCTGCTGACTACCGTTACCAGGGCGGTAAAGAGCGCACGTTCTTTGCCCGCCGGAAAAAGCGTCAGCAGCGTATTACCCTGTACATCTTCCTGGGTGAAATCACGGTCAACAAAGCGGGAAAACAGGCTCATGGTAGCCGGATTGGCCAGGCCGATCCTGAAGTCATTAATTTGCCCGGCCTCATCCCTCAGGGGGTAAAGCACAAGAATGCTGCTGGCCGAACTGTTGAGTACCCCTCCAATTAACTCCGTCTGCCGCTGCCCCTCCAGTTGGGCCTGTTTCACCGGGGTAATGTCTAACGTAGTGAGGACAAAACCATCCCCGTGTCGCACTGCCGTACAATCAAACCAAACCGTGTGCGATTCGAGTTGATGGGTCGTTTCAAAGCGGTCGCTTTCTCCCGATTCAACCACCGCTACGTAGCGATCGAAGAGTCCGTTGGTTTTAAGGTACGGATACAGTTCGAGCATCCGCCGACCCATAGTGGATTGGGCCGGCCGAAATGGACGAAAGGCCGCCAGCTCGTTTCCTGTGCTGGTCATAAAGTCAACAATGATACCAGATGGGTCCCGAATTGATTCGTAATAGCGAACCGCAGCGGGCGAACTGTTCATCACGCTTTCCAGCAGGGAAGCGGTTTGCTGACCCAGTGTGACGTCCTGAAACGAAACCAGCAGGCCATCCCCGTATTTAACCACGGACACGTCTAACCAGATGTTCTGCGGAGAGAGATACAGCAGTTGGTGATGGGGCTTCCCGGTTGTTACGACCGCTATATACCGATGCAGCAGTTCACTAGCCTGCATCCCTGGGTAGCGTTCGCTGATGGGACGGGTTAGAATGTCCTGGCGGCTTTGACGTGTAATGGTGGCCCCCAGCTTATTACACAGCGTTGCTTGGAAATCAACGACCTCCTCGTTAGCATTACGTAAGGCCCGGAACAGGACCAGACCCACTGGCATCGTTTCTAGCACCTGTTCTAACCAATTATTCCCATCAGGCTCCTGCCCGATTGGTTCCAGCGAAAGCACCAGTACCTGATTGTCAACGTTCAGGAGCTGGCAATCGTAAACCGGAACGGATTCAGTTAATGAGTTGGAAAGCCTTAGTTGAAACTGGGTGGTTGTCCCGTGGCTACGAACCTGGTGAAGCTGTTCAAGGAGTTCAGGTGCATTAAAGGGTGCCGGTAACTGATCGAGCGTAGCCCCAATTAAGGGAAGCGCAACGCCTGTGGTCAACTCCTGAGCACCCTGGTTGGCCTGTTTAACCCGAAAACCAGCAACGGGAGTTTGGCTAAACTCCAGAATTAGTATAGCCTGTTTAGCCAAACGGGGTAGGGCGTCCGGGGGGGTACCATCTGGTTGAAAAAAGGTGCTCACAAGGTTGATAGAAAACTCTTCAGGTTACCCAATTGGAGTTGGCCGTCTTATAAAGCCTAAAGTAAACCAATAAAAAGCAGAGAACTAATAACGCGTTGATGGTTTTCCCTCGTAGCGGGTTGCCATGATGCGTCAGAACCGCCCAGACTGCTCTTTTTGGCCAACGTAGTAGCTGCTACACCACATAGCCCTACTAGCTCAGAAGGCTGATTGGTGAGCAATCAAGGCCTGAAGCCAGCATCTGTGAAGCCAATCGAAGCCGATTTTATAGGCTCCCAGGCCTATGATCGACCTGATTATCACTATCCCTGTGTAGCATAAAGCCACTACGTAGACTGAGCAACAAAAAAGCACTTAACATACTTGCTAAGTGCTTGATAACAAGAGTGATCCCGAAGCGACTCGAACGCTTGACCGTCTGCTTAGAAGGCAGATGCTCT
>DATHAW010000652.1:0-4480 GCA_035296465.1 Spirosoma sp. | reverse complement strand
GGCAATCCTCAGCAGGTTGTCAATGTTGATAATCACCACAACGCCCACGACCAGGATGCCGATACCCTGATTCGTGTTTCCCTGGGAGAGTTGAATCAGCCCCGCCGGCCCCCATACCAGGGGCGTTCCCAGTACGGGAATGAAGGCCATAAAAAAAGCCACTACACCCCAGAAAGGAGCATCGGGTACGCCAAAAATCCAGAGAGTCAACCCCGTAAGAACACCCTGCACTAAGCTGACCAGCGCCTGGCCAAGTACGTTGGCGTTCACATTGTTTTTCAGCGATTCGGCGAGTTCTCGCTGCGTATCCCGCTTGAACGGCAGGTATTTTTGTAGCCCTTTCAGAAATGCTTCCTGTTGCACGAACATGAAATAGAACGTGAAGAACATTAAGCCGATAATGACGATAAAGTTGAGCGCACCACCCGCTATTGATGGCAGTATTTTGCTGACGTAGCCAGCGCCCTGCTTTGCAATCGACTGGATATTCTGCGGGCTGGTAATCTGAAACCCGGTTAGCTCTTCTCCTTTTTTAATCAAGGCCAGAATAGCGTCGGTGTTTTTGCTATAGTGCTGAATACGCCCGGCAAGCAGCAAACTCAGGGTCACAAACGGCATGACGATCACCACCAGGGCGAAAATAATCAGCAGGGTGGTAACGAGGGTACGGTTCCAGTTATGTTTATGGACTAAGGACGTAAACCACGGTCTGAAAATGACGTACAGGACAGCTGCGCCCAAAAACGCCGATATATAGCCACTCAGGCCGAAAATGATGAAGCCCGCAATAATAATCAGGCTTGTAATGAGCAGAATCCGCTGCTGCTGGGGCGTATAAATTGTATTCATAGGTCAGAGCGATACCGCGTTAGGAATGTTATTTATTAAAAACGCATCAAAGACCCTTAATTGTTTGGGCAGTCGCTTTTATGGGGTGAGCCATCGGTTACTAAGGAAATTCGACCATGCGGGCAACACAGCCACAAATGCCTAACACTCTGTTGCGCTTAGCGCCAGCCCGGCTTCCGATGTTTCTTTGTATTTCCTGGACATGTCGCGGCCGGTGGCTTTCATTACCTTGATTACCGCGTCGAGTGATATCTTCTGAAACGAAGCCGCCCCCGACGTAGCCAGCAGGTAGGCATTGTAAGCCTTAACGGCTCCCATGGCATTACGCTCGATGCACGGAATCTGAACGTAGCCGCCAATGGGGTCGCAGGTCATGCCGAGGTGATGCTCAATGCCAATTTCAGCAGCCGCTTCGATAGCCCCGATGTCACCGTTGGGTTGAGCGCAACGTGTCAGAAAGGCCGCACCCATGGCCGATGCCGTCCCGATCTCGCCCATGCAGCCCATTTCCGCCCCCGATATACTGGCGTTGTGCTTTACTAAAAAACCCACCATAGCAGCTGTTAGCATTCCCGCCCGAAGCGTGGCCCTGTCGTAGTGAAAATGATGTTTGGCTAAATATGTCAGGCCCGGAATAACGCCCGATGCGCCCGAAGTAGGGGCTGTCACAACAATTCCTCCGGCGGCATTCTCCTCAGAAGCGGCTAAACAGTAGGCATTCAGAAAAATCAGAAAGCTATCGGAGCGCAACGTAGAGTCGGGTTGTCTCATGCGCTTTGCTTGTTGGAACAGAACAGGCGCTTTGCGGCTCAGTTTAATGGAGCCAGGAAGAACACCGTTGTGCCGCAGCCCTCGGCGAACAGCCTTGTGCATAAAGTTCAGTAACTGGTCTATTCGCGCATTTACGTCCGCTAGGCTGCGACCAGTTAGGGCCATTTCGTTTGCCAGCATCAGGGCATCCAACGTTAAGTTATGAGCCGTCAGTTGCGCTTTCAGCTCAGCCATAGTGCTGTACGGATAGGGCACAGAAACGGATGACGCATCAATGTCCAGCTCGCCTTTGCGGATAATGAACCCGCCCCCGATGGAATAATACTCCTCCTCCGCTAATGTCAGATCGCGTCCGGTTAGCCGCAGCACCATTGTATTGGCGTAAGGCGACTCGTAGCGTTTTCGCTCGAAATGGATGTGCTGCGGCCCAATGCCAATCGTGTTGGTGCCGACCGGTATTGGGTACTCAACGGTGGGATCGCGCAGCAAAGCCATGAGCGCAGCCGGGTCAGTTGTGTCGGGTTGCCAGCCCTGCAGCCCGGCCACTACGGCACGGTTGGTGCCGTGGCCTTTTCCCGTCGCACTAAGCGAACCATAAAGGTGAACGTGAATGGTATCGGCCTGTTGCTGAACGTCGGGATGTAACTGCCCCACCCGCTGCCGAAAGTCGAACGCAGCTTTCATGGGTCCGATAGTGTGCGAGCTCGACGGTCCCGGCCCAATCTTGAACAGATCGAATACGGACGTAGTAATGGGATGGGATGTCATGTTGATGAAGCTGGTTACGTTGGTTTATAACCTGGTGCGGTGCCACGACTGGGGTTACGTGTCTGCTTGTTAGCTATCCGGGCTGCCCGGCGCAGCCATATACTCGCTTTACTACTCAACCACAAGCACGTAAAGCCCGGAAGGAACGCAAAAACTTATATGACGTTTTGGTCTAAGTTTCGAATCTGGTCCAGGTATTCGGCGGGGAGTAGCACCCGCTGCACCACCGAACGTAATTTAAGCGCATTCAGCACTTTATATAAGCCAATGGAATAGGCCAGCAGGGGCTTTTTGGGAAGACCCAGCAATCGACTAACCTGTTCGGGCACCAGGACGGCCTGCGCCTGTCGCAGCAGATTGTAGCGCCAGCCGCCCAGCTGCTCACGGTATCGTTTGAACAGTTTATCCGTGTACGTGCTACGAGCCAGGTCACGGTCAAGGTGGGATTGCCGGTCGGGTTTCCAGTCGGAGTAGGTCATCGGCAAGTCAGGTACGTGCATACCTGCCCCCACTGCTCTGAACGTCTGGAACAGTTCTTCCCGCTCGGTATTGGTTAGTGGGCGGTGCAGCGTTTCGTAGGCTCGCTCGGAGTAGTCAATGAGCATGTACAGCACATCGCGGTAAGCCCAGTCTGGAATCTGGTAGCCGCGTTTCCCTTCGACACCCGCATGTATAGTGCCCATCCGGGCAATAGCCTGCCTGGCCTGCTGTTCCGGCGCAAACACAATTTCCTGAGCGTAGCGCACTGTCGAAAATAGCCGGGCAATGGGATCGGCGGGGAGTTTACCCGTAAAAAACAACCAATCGACTGCCCGGTTGAGCGCAAACTCAGCCGCGGAGCCGGCAAAGACCAGCAGAATTACGTCGGCATCGCCCCAGATCTGCCGCACGATGGAGCCGGGTTTGACAAAATAAGTTGTTGGGGCCAGGTTAGTCTGTCTAGAACCAGACGTAGCAGAAGCATTCATAGTATGAAGACAACGAATTTGCCCCGCCGGTTCTTTCGTTTACATTCTTTAAGTAAGGTAATTCCTCGCCCTTAAACGCATGATCCTGATGATAGAATTAAGAAGCATAAAAAAAGCCAGCCTGTTTGCGGGCTGGCTTTCTTATGAGATTAACGCTAATTGATTTTCAACACAGCCATAAAGGCCTCCTGCGGAATTTCGACGTTGCCGACCTGGCGCATGCGTTTCTTTCCTTTCTTCTGTTTTTCAAGCAGTTTACGCTTCCGTGAAATATCACCGCCGTAGCACTTGGCCAGGACGTCTTTGCGAAGCGCTTTCACTGTTTCGCGAGCAATGATTTTCTGCCCGATGGCGGCCTGAATGGCAATCTCGAACTGCTGACGCGGCAGCAACTCGCGGAGTTTTTCACAGAGTTTCTTGCCCCATTCATAAGCCTTGTCGCGGTGAACGATGGCCGACAAGGCATCTACGGGTTCGCCATTGAGCATGACATCGAGTTTTACCATCGTCGATTCGCGGTTGCCCATAAACTCGTAGTCGAGTGAGGCATAGCCACGCGAGATGGTTTTAAGCTTGTCGAAGAAATCGAACACCACCTCAGCCAGAGGCATTTCGAACTGTAGTTCTACGCGGTCCTGTGTCAGGTATACCTGGTTCTTGAGCAAACTACGCTTGTCCATACACAGGCCGATAATGGCACCCACGTAATCGGATTTGGTAATGATCTGCGCTTTAATAAATGGTTCCTCAATCCAGTCGATGGTGCTGGGATCGGGCATTTCGGCGGGGGCCGATACCTGCAGATTTACTCCTTTAGTGGTCATTACCTCAAACCGCACCGACGGCACCGTCGTAATGACGGTCATATTGAATTCACGTTCGAGCCGCTCCTGCACAATTTCCATATGCAGCATACCGAGGAAGCCACACCGGAATCCGAATCCCAAAGCTGCCGACGTTTCAGGTTCCCAAATCAGGGCCGCGTCGTTAAGCTGTAGTTTTTCCATGGCGTCGCGCAGTTCCTCGAATTCGCTCGTATCAACCGGGTAGATGCCGGCAAAGACCATTGGCTTCACTTCCGAGAATCCCTGAATAGCTACCGTAGCTGGCCGGTCGAGGGTTGT
>DATHAW010000651.1:0-4081 GCA_035296465.1 Spirosoma sp. | reverse complement strand
AATGTCTTCCGATGCCATTATCACCATTCGCCGGGCAATAAATACTGGATCTTCGCCGGCAACAATCATCCGAGCCATCCAGTACAGAGCAGCATTGGGATCGGAGCCGCGCAGGGATTTAATAAAGGCCGAAATGATGTCGTAGTGCTGCTCACCCGATTTGTCGTAGCGGGCAATGTTCTGCTGGGCCGCCGTTGTTACGCTTTCGTCGGTTATGACCAGTGGGTCGGCTGATACGTGCGCCGAGGCTACCAACTCCAGCAGATTGAGCAGTTTACGGCCGTCGCCACCCGACAGTCGTAGTAAGCTGTCGTACGATTCGATAGTGATATTTTTTGAGCGTAGAAATGCATCCTGCACAATGGCCCGGTCCACTAACTGCACTAACTCATCACGGCTGAGCGGCTCCAGAATGTAAACCTGAGCGCGGGATAACAACGCGCTATTTACTTCGAAAGATGGATTTTCAGTGGTGGCCCCAATGAGCGTAATCTGGCCTTTTTCAACGGCTCCGAGCAGAGCATCCTGCTGACCTTTGTTAAACCGGTGAATCTCGTCAATGAATACCACCGGGGGAAAGAATCCCAGCATGGATGTGCCACTCGGTCGGCTCAAGACGTCACGAATCTCTTTTACGCCCGAATTGATAGCACTCAGGGCAACAAACGGGCGTTTAACAGCCTCGGCCAGTAACAGAGCCAGTGTGGTTTTACCCACGCCGGGTGGTCCCCACAGAATTATAGAAGGGAGACGACCAGCTTCAACGGCCCGACGTAATGCTCCATTAGGGCCAATCAGCTTTTGTTGACCAATAACATCGTCGAGGGTGCGGGGGCGAACCCGCTCCGGAAGGGGCGTTGAGTCAGCATTCATTTTTATCAGACACTGGTAAAGTTGTGGGGCAGGGCCGGTGTGGATAGGCAAAGTTCTTAATAAACCCGTTCCCCACCAATCCACGTTTGCCGCACCGTAGTCTGACGCAGTTGTGCATTCGACACGGTCATAATATCTCGGTCAAGAACCACAAAATCTGCCTGTTTGCCGGGGGCGATGCTGCCACGCAGGTGATCTTCAAAATTAGCATAGGCCGCCCAGCGCGTCATAGCCAGTAAGGCCGACTTCCGGTCAACGGCATTCTCCATCTGATACCCCCCCGTTGGAAAATTCTTGGCATCCTGCCGCGCTACGGCTGAGTGAAACCCAAACAGTGGGTTAGGAGCCTCAACGGGAAAGTCGCTCCCGAACGCAATCATATTATTTTGTTTCATCAGGTCTTTGAACGCATAGGCACCTTTCACCCTTACGGCCCCCAATCGTTCGGTGGCCCAGTACATGTCGGACGTAGCGTGGGTAGGCTGAACCGAGGGGATAATAGAATAGCGGTTAAACTTCCAGACATCATCCCGCGAAACGACCTGTGCGTGTTCGATCCGCCACCGCCGATTGTTAGGCTTTTTCAGCAATTTACCATATAATTCCAGCATAAGGTGGTTAGCCGAATCACCAATGCAGTGGGTATTTGCCTGAAAACTAGACGCGTAGAGCAACTTCGTAACGCGCTCCAATTCAGTTGGGCTAAGCAGAAGAAAACCGCCGGTTGCGGGTCGGTCGGTATACGGTTGCCGCAGGCAGGCCCCACGCGAACCAAGTGCCCCATCGGCATAGAGTTTAAACGAGCGTACAGTTAGCCGGTCGGTTTGGAAAGGGCCGCGTTTCAGGAAATAGTCGAGGTTTGGTTCGCCGAGGCTAACCATGGCATAGTCGCGGATTTTTAGCTTTCCGGCCTTCTGTAAACTGTCGATCAGGTTAATCTCGTCAGGGCTGATACCCGCATCGGACACGGTTGTCAGGCCCAACGCCACACAGGCCTGTTGTGCTGCCTGTAGCATACGGGTTTTTTCGGCGTTATCGGGACGGGGCAGTACCCGCCGGACAAGTTGCATGGCATTGTCGACCAGAACACCCGTTGGCTCGGCCGATAAACGTCCAGTTGCAAACAGCATTACCTCACCACCAGCTACCCTTGAGGTGGCCGTTACCTGCGCTAACCGTAGTGCTTTTGAATTTACCAGGAGCGCGTGGCCATCGACCCGCGTCAGAGCGACGGGTACGTTCGGAAAGGCCGCGTCTAATTTTTCTTTGGTCGGAAATGCTTTGTCGGCCCAGTCGTTTTGGTCCCAGCCCCGGCCCGTAAGCCAGGTTACGTTGGGGTTTTTCTGATAAAAAGACCGTAGTCGGCTAATAACTTCGTCGTAGGATTCAGCCCCAACCAGATCGGCCTGGCCAAGCACCTGACCCAGCCCCAGAAAATGAGCGTGGGGATCATAAAAACCAGGATAAACGGGCTGTCCTCCTAAATCGGCGGTGCTGTCGGCATCGTATTCACGGGTGAGTGTCTGGGCTGGCCCAACCGCCAGAAACAGACCGTCTTTAATGACAAAGGCATCGGTTGTAGAAAAACTGGAGTCGGCGGTGTAGACGACGGCATTGGTAATGAGGAGATCGGCTTTCTTCTTCGACGAGCAGGCAGAGAGCGTAACAAATACGGTAGAAATTAACAGGAAAATGTATTTCATAGGTTGTGGCTGGGAAAGTCCGCAAGTTAAGCGAAAGTTGCCATGCCTGCCGAACAACAACATATTCTACTAAATTTGACCCCGGTACTCGAAGTTATACCATGTCAATGAAACTCAACACCTGGATTTTATTCAGTTTCTTAACTTTTCCGGCTCTTGCCCAACAATCCCAAAATGCCATTCAGCGTGTTCAGCAGCGGACCTTTACCCTGGCTACGCTGCCTCAGCAGGGCGAGGTGCTGACACTATCGCAGGCGATCGCGCAAGCTGCCGAGAAAAATTATCAGATTCAGGTGAACCGCTCGCAGGAGGAGATTGCCCGCAACAATTATATAAAAGGCAACGCGGGGTACCTGCCTGTGTTAACATTCAACGGGAACTCGAACGGTGGGCTGCAAAGCCTACGTCAATCCTTTTTAAATAATTTATCGCCTGACCGTTCTATAAACAATGCATTTAACCGAACTTCCAATGCGGGTGTCAACCTGAACTACGTTGTTTTCAACGGTTATGCCCGGTCAGCTACGTATTATCAACTGCGGCAGTTGGTGCAGATCAGCACCGTTTCGACCCGCGCCAACATCGAAGCGACCGTAGCAAGTGTGGCTACCGGCTATTTCGACGTGGTGCGGCAGTTGCAGCGGCTGATTGCTTTTACGCAGGCCCTCGACATCTCCCGCGAACGGCTCGAACTGGCCCGCGCTACGTATGAGGTCGGCACCCGCTCGAAGGTTGATTTCCTGAGCGCTCAGGTTGATTACAATACCGACAGCGCGGCTTTGCTGTCGCAGCAGCAATCACTTCGCAACGCTAAAATACTGTTGAACACGCTCCTGGTGCAGGATGTGCTGACCGAGTTTGCCGTGCGCGATACGATTCTGGTTCGTCCCAATCTACAGTTAGCTTCGTTGCAGGAATCGCTGACGACCAACAACCCGCTGCTCACGGCCGCGGTCCTGAACCGTACGCTGGCCGATGTGAGTGTGCGCTTGGCGAATGCGCAGCAATTGCCGCTTGTTACGGCGCAGGCGGGCTATAACCACCAGTGGATTAACAACCAGGGTGGATTTGGGGTGCGTAATGGTCGTGCCTGGGGGCCGACGTACAACGTCCAGGCTTCAATCCCGATCTTTAACGGTTATAACCTGAAGCGCCAAATTCAGAATGCGCGCGTGAACACGGTGATCGCGCAGAATCAGGAGAACGACCAGCGGCTTCAGCTTCAGTCGGCGCTGGTGCAGACCTACCAATCCTATCAAAACAGTCTGGCCTTATTAAATCTGGAGATACAGAACAACCGGCTGGCTAACCAGAACGTCGATATTGCCTACGATCGCTACCGCATTGGCAACTCTAATTTTGTGGAGTTCCGCGATGTTCAGCGTAACGCTATTAACGCACAGATTCGTCTGATCGAGGCTGAATATAACGCAAAAGCCGCAGAAATTGAGCTGCTCCGGCTTAGCAGCACCATCACGCAGGAACTGGTGCAGTAATCAGCGCAG
>DATHAW010000650.1:0-5213 GCA_035296465.1 Spirosoma sp. | reverse complement strand
ACCGGGATGGACGCACCGCTGGCGCATCAGTTATCATGCCGGTGGTATGGCTGAGTAGCTACGTGCGGTTAGGATAAGCGCTGAAAGCATCTAAGTGCGAAACCGGCCCCAAGATGAGTGTTCCGGTATAAAGGGTTGTTGAAGACGACGACGTGGATAGGCGGCAGGTGGACGTGCAGAGATGTATTGAGCCGAGCCGTACTAATGTGCCCGGACGCGTATGGTACAAGAAAGACTTGAATGCTACCTTCTTTTCTCAACCGGAAAGAGAGCTCCAATACAAGATCAAGGCAAAAAGCCGCTCCATCTGGGGTGGCTTTTTGTGTTGTATGCTTTTCAGGATGAATGGGGCCCACTTACTCAGTAGACAAGTGAGACTGCATGACCTTCTCTCAGGAAGCGAGTTGCCAGGAGATGAGCTGGCTGATAATTAACAAACATGATCAAGGGAGGCCTGATACGTCTGGGTGGATGTGAGGAGGAGGGCTGGTTCTTCAGGGCGATTCCAGATACCACTTCAGGCACAGACCTACTTGCGTCGCCTAAAGTCAATAAAACAGGTTCCTCTTTTATTAGATCTGATTAGCCTACCAAGACAGCACTAGGTTTTAACGCAGTCCTTATTTATCCGTGATTTAATGACATTAGCAAGTTTGTCTGCCCAAAAGGAATCATTCAGCCGACATAGAATACGTCTTTCGGTATCATTATTTTATTTCGCGCAAGGGTTATGTTTTGGCTCCTGGGCCAGCAGAATCCCTGAAATCAAAGTACAGTTACATTTATCAGATGCCCAATTGGGCAGCATCCTGTTGGGCTTACCGTTAGGTCAACTCTTGACCATGCCTCTTTCGGGGCGGTTAGTAACCGCTTTTGGGAGCCGACGTATACTAACTGTTTTTGCACCTTTTTACGCGGTGGCTTTAACGAATATTGGTTTAGCTACCGCCGGCTGGCAGTTACTCCTGTGTTTACTCGGGTTTGGTATTGTGGGAAACCTGTGTAATATCTCGCTAAATACCCAGGCGGTAGCGGCCGAAAAAAAGTATGGATCGCCGATTATGACCTCCTTTCATGGGGTTTGGAGTTTAGGCGGTTTAAGTGGGGCATTAATTGGCATGGGCCTGGTTAACCTGCATTATGTTCCCTTGGTCCATTTTTGTATGATCACCGTCCTGGTATGGCTTCACATCTTAATAAATCATAAATACCTGGTGCCTAATCCACAATCGACGCAAGGCTCAGCCGTAACGAAGCATAAGTTCTTCACAATGCCACCGGTTTTTTTAATCCAGTTGGGTGCCATTGGGTTCTGCAGCATGGCTACCGAAGGGGCTATGTTTGACTGGAGTGGCGTCTATTTTAAGACCGTAGTACAGGTGCCTAAAGCGTATGTTGTCCTGGGTTACGCTTCTTTTATGGTAATGATGGCAACCGGTCGTTTTTTGGGCGATACAATGATTCAGAAATATGGCCGTAAACGCTGGCTGCAAGTGAGTGGCTTATTGATATCAACCGGAATGTTTATTTCTGTATTCTTTCCTTTTTTGGGGCCTGCTACCCTTGGTTTCATGCTGGTTGGGGTTGGCGTTTCTGGCATTGTACCCATGGTTTATTCCATAGCTGGCAATAGCAAAAGGGTAGCTCCTGGTATGGCATTAGCGATGGTTTCGGGTGTTAGTTATTTTGGCTTTCTTCTTGGCCCTCCTTTGATTGGGTATATTTCAGAGGCAACCAATCTACAGTATTCGTATGCAATTATTGGATGTTTTGGCTTGTTAATTACCGTAATGGTTGCCAGAATCAAAGCAATCAATCACCTCCCCTAAAGAATTCCTTGAACGAAGGTATATCGTGTCCGGCTGGAGCATGATGTCATTGAGCGAAACGAATTTGACAGCTATCGCTTCGGTGCTCCGATGGGAAGCCAAGGAAAGGCTACAGCGCTATTTTTCCCATTGCAATCACACCGGCGCACCGGCTTCACCGCTGGATTGGTTTTGTAACCCCTCAGCAGAAATGGGAGGAGACGGAGGTGGTTTACGCCACAACCACGCGGTGGCCGCTTTTTCAGAAAATCTGTCCAACTAATCGGGGGCTAAGACACTGGCACAGATACCGCAGTTCAATCAAGGTGTAACCGTTATTGGTTTTGTCCTTAGGGTGAAGACTGGCCCCCGGCTCAACTCGATTCTAATCGTAAACTCGTGTTGAACAGAACGGTCTGGTGCCTGAGTGAAACGCAAAGAGCCGATTGACTGACCTTCTGGAGATGAATCAGTCAACGCTTCAGTTAGTGGCCTATGGTTGCTTCCATACAGCCCGGTACTTAACACCGTCTTTAAATCGCTGCCTGCGGGTAAGGAAGCATTGTAAGCTTGATTGCTACTAACAGTTAGTTCTTTAATGCGATCCAGCGGTATAATCGGCGGGTCACAGGCCCAAAGGTTAGCACCAGTAGTTACTTGGTGAATAGCTACCCGTTGCACTTCAGCGGTCAAGTGAAGCTCTATTTCCTTGTAATTAACCGTCTCTCCACTTGACAAAGGGGCAGGTAGATAAGTATTGGGTTTTTGAGGGTCAACCCGACGGAGTGACACTTGATAGTCTCGGGTTTGAAGCTGGTAAGCACCGCCACATTTTTCTTCACAACCAACAAGCCCACTCATGAGAGCCGGTCCAAATAATAGGCAGATAAGTAAAACGAATCGGTTCATAGCGTCAAAATACAACCAAGAATTGGGTCAAATTCAAGAGGCAAACCAAAGAAAAAGATTAGATACTTGGCTTGATGATGGTAGATTTGAGTTTGTAGTCTCAAATATGTCCATTCAGACTCCTGTACAAAAATGATTTTGGATTGAACCGTAAATTTTTGATTTTCAAATGCAGAATTTGGCCCATGAGTTGAAGAGTTTACAAGGCCCTTAGCTTCAATCCGAGCCAATTGCTAAACTGAGAATCAGCCGTTCATTAATCTTAGATCACCTTAAATGAAGAAAAACGGCGTAGTAAATCGCCTGACCGAAGTAGCCGCCCGGATACTGCTGGCAAAGGTCTGTATGACACAAAAGAAATTTACAGAAGCCACTACTGTCTTGACACCCATCCTGAAGTTGGGCTATTTATTAACTCAACGCTGATTATGCCGCTAACTTCGACCCCGCCAAAAAGAATGGACCGGAGTCCATATGGGAAATTAAAGCTGATCCTGCCCTAGGTTATTCGTTTGGGTTTATGAGTTCCTGAATTCCTGGGGAACAGGAACGACCATCTGGCCGGGGGGCTCCAGCAACTGGGAGGAATGACGCAGCTGACCGCCGACCTCAACAACGCCTTTGAAACCGGCGACAAACGCAAGGCCATTACCTTGGGCGTTGGCGGCACAACGGCCAGCCCGATTCTGTACACAAAGAAATTTGCCTACTGGGACCCGGCTAACAAAGCTAAAGCGGTCAACTTTCCGGTCTATCGCTACGCCGACGCGCTGCTGATGCTGGCCGAGTGCCTTCACGAAGCCAGTTTTCCCAACGCCCAGGCGTTTAGGTTGCTCAATCAGGTACGCACCCGTGCTGGGTTGCCTGCTAAAACGCAGGCCAGTTCCGTAATAGCCCTATCGGTAGATAGCAAGGCTGCTTTCCGGCTTGCCATCGAACAGGAGCGGCAGGTCGAGCCAACCGCGCCGCGTCGGTGATGACCACGCATGGGTACGCGGGAAGACTCTTAAACCTACCCTTGACCGAAACGCTTACACAAATATTCGGATATTACAGGCCGTTCCCTTCTGCGAGGTGCAGCTATTTGGTTACGCCCAGAATCTGGGCTGATAAGGTCTTTTTTGGCAAAGTGCGTTAGTGTTCCAACAGTACCGCACTTTGCCAAAAAACATAAACCGTTAATTACCCCTTCTATGATTTTTAGACTTGCTTTTTACCGCACAGTGCTAACTGGATTTATCGTTTCCTTTTTCATACTGTCGGCCACGGCTCAGAGGCAAAAAGTATGGCTCGATGCCGATACGGGCAACGAAGTGGATGACATATTCGCCATTGTGCGATTGCTATGGGCAAACGACGAAAAGGATATCATGGGCCTGAGTTCGGCGCATTTCAACAATGCCGATCTGGTGGCGTTCGAGAAATGGAATCAGTATACCACACCGGGCATCAACACCGTGCGTATCAGTCAGGGGCTGAATGAAGAAATCCTGACTACGATGGGCTTAGTAAACCTGCCCCACCCAATGGGGGCCGACCGGCAGATGGGCCGTGCCTGGGGCGGGTTTCAGCCGCGATCGTCGGCAGCGACGACCGAACTGCTGCGGATAATTAAGGCCCTGAAACCCGGCGAAAAATTAGATATTCTAACCATTGGAGCAACAACCAACATTGCCTCGCTCATTGCCCTGGACTCGACGGTAAAGGCCAAAATTAGGCTTTATTCGCTCGGTGGAGGCTATGACCAGACCCGGAGAGCGTGGAACAAAAACGAGTTTAACGTCCGCTGCGATCTCAACGCCTATGATTTCCTGATGAACCAGACCGGTCTCGACTGGACGGTGATGACTACTAGCACCGCCGTTTCCTACAAAGTGGAGCGTGATGATTTCTTTATTAAACTCGCTGATGACCGCCCTACCGAGCAACTCATGGAGCAACGCTGGCGCGAAACCGAAGCCACCAGCACTAGCCGAGTCTTGTGGGACGTAGCCCTCGTTCAGGCGTATCTCCGCCCTAACCTTGCCGAAATCATCACGATACAAACCCCGCCCGAAAACCACTTGCACACCGTGAAAATCTGGTCAAAAATAGACGCAAGAGGCATGTACAATGAGTTCTGGCAACAGGTGGAGCGGCATCGAAAGTAATTCTTACGAAACGTTCATGCTCATTTTTATGTAAATACTCCTATTCTGTCTGCTCACTACCCTTGCTGTAGCTCAGACCCCAGCCCAGAAACTTAATATCATCTTCAACCTCGTCGATGACATGTCGCAGGCGGACCTCGGCTGTTACGGAAACCCATACAACCAAACGCCCAACATCGATAAACTAGGGTAGTTCTGCGAAAGGGGACCTAATTCACGGTCGGCCGTCGCCGTCATTTGACCTTTCTAAGTGAGTGGACGGTTCTGACGAAGACAAAACGACATAAGGCTCATTAAGCCATACCATTCCCTTAGGTGTTATTCTGCAAAAAGGAGGCGTTAATTT
>DATHAW010000649.1:0-1518 GCA_035296465.1 Spirosoma sp. | reverse complement strand
CCCTGCTTTTGGGCAACCTCCGACGCCCACTTTCCGTAGCTGTCACCTGCCCGTGCCACTTTTCCATTTGTCCATACGTTGCGCGGTACCAGCGATACCACCAGGGGTATGGCACCCTTAGCCTGGGCGTCGGCTACGTATTTTTTCAGATACCAGCCGTAGGTATGTACTACCTCGTTCTTTTTGGTGAGCATGTTATCAATAGTCTCCGTTTCGTCGCCAATGCCTTTGAGCGAGCCACGGGCGCGGCTCGTATCGTTTATGGCTCCGCCGTCGTTATGGCCGAACTGCATCAGCACAAAATCACCGGGCTTTAGTTTCGTCAGTATCCGGTCCCAGCGTCCCTCGGTCAGAAACGTACGGCTGCTTCGACCACCAATGGCGTGATTTTCGATGTTCAGGCGAGTCGTGTCGAAATGGGCGCCAATGAAATGGCCCCAGCCCCACATACCACCCTCTCCTTTATCGCTGGAATTTTTTACGGTCGAATCACCGATGAGGTAAAGGGTCGGTCGGGGTGCCTGTACGGCCGCAAACACGATAATGGCGGATAACATCAGCCATGTGTGTAGGATAGGTTTGGTCTGCATGTGCGGTGGTTTTGGGTAGTTAGTTATAAAACAACCCGCTGCCCGATTTATAACCAAACCAGCAACCACGATTTTTCAAGCCCCTGCAAACGCCCAACCACGCACAATGAAAAATTCACAACCCAAACTTCTCCAGCCGCCGGTATAAAGCCTGCCGTGACAAACCGAGCTCCCGCGCTACGTCAGTGATGCTGCCCCGGTATTTCTGCATGGTCTGTTGAATCAACTGCCGCTCCATATCCTCCAAATGCAGCGTTTCGTTCACCGGCGAGGTCGTTGATGAGGCATCCTTGCGGAACACAAAATCGGATGGTTCCAACGCCTTGCCCTGTCCCAGAATAACGGCCCGTTCAACGGCGTGCTGCAATTCCCGGACGTTGCCCGGCCAGCGATACTGCTTCATTTCGGTTAGCAGGGCAGGACTGATGGTGGCCGTGGGCCGGTTGTATTGTTTGGCGTATTTTTTGGCAAAATGCTCGGCCAAGGGTCCAATGTCGGTTGGCCGTTCGCGCAGGGGAGGCAGACTTAGTTCGATGGTGTTGATTCGGTACAGTAGCTCCTGCCGGAATCGCACGGACGAACCAGCCCCTTCGGTCAGGTCGGCGTTGGTGGCGCAAATGAGCCGCACATCAACTGGGCGGGCTTTGTTGCTGCCTACGCGCGTTACCTGCCGTTGCTGCAAAACAGTCAGTAATTTGGCTTGCTGGCCGGAGGTCAGGTTGCCAATCTCATCCAGAAAAATTGTGCCGCCATTGGCTTCCTCAAACCGCCCCGCGCGGTCGTCGCGGGCGTCGGTAAATGCTCCTTTTACATGGCCAAATAATTCACTCTCAAACAGGCTTTCGGTAAGTGCACCAACATCTACGCTGACAAACGGCCCGGCATGCCGACCTGACTGCTCATGAATAACACGCGCTATCAGGTCTTT
>DATHAW010000648.1:0-7584 GCA_035296465.1 Spirosoma sp. | reverse complement strand
ACCCACGGCAAGAAAAAAGGGTAATCATAAATTTTGATTACCCTTTTTTCTTGCGCAACTGATGTTGAACTACAGATTTCCCTTCTTCATTTCCTTCACGGCGAAATCGGCCGCCCGGGCGGTCAGGGCCATGTAGGTCAGAGATGGGTTAACGCACGAGGCCGAGGTCATACAGGCCCCATCCGTATTGAATACGTTTTTGACGGAGTGGATCTGGTTATGTGCGTTCAGAACTGACGTTTTAGGGTCACGTCCCATGCGGGCAGTACCCATCTCGTGTATACCGATGCCGGGGTTTTTCGATTCGTCGTTGTAGGGTGTCACATTTTTCAAACCGGCCGCTTCAAGCATCTCGGCTGCGTCGTTCATCATATCCTTCCGCATCTTCCTCTCGTTCTCGCCATACGCAGCGTCGAACACAATCAGCGGCAGGCCCCACTTATCTTTCTTGTCGGATGAGAGCGTCATGCGGTTGTTGGGGTCGGCAATCATCTCACCAAACCCACCCAGGCTCATTGTCCATGGACCAGGCATTGTCAGCTTTTCTTTAAAATCGGCCCCAAACCCTTCCATACCATTGCCCCGGTTCCAGCCACCACGCCCGGCACCACCCTGGTAGCCGAAGCCACGGACGTAGTCGCGCTTATCGCCGGCCCAGTTACGGTAGCGGGGAACGTAAACACCATTTGCACGCCGACCATAAAAGTATTGATCTTCCATGCCCTCGAACGTACCTGCGGCCCCCGCAGCAAGGTGATGATCCATGATGTTGCGGCCAAGCTGATCGGAGTCGTTGCCCATCCCGTTAGGGAAGCGGTGTGACTTCGAGTTCATCAGAATAGACGTGCTGGCAAAGGCCGACGCATTCAAAAAGATGATCCGGGAAAAAAACTCCCGAACCTGCTTGGTGTTTTGGTCAATGACCCGAACCCCGGTTGCTTTGCCTTTTTTCTCGTCATACAGCACTTCGGCCACAATTGAATCGGGCAGCAGCGTCAGACGGCCGGTTTTCACCGCTGCGGGCAGCGTAGCCGACTGCGTACTGAAGTAAGCACCATATGGGCAACCCCGCATACACTGGTTCCGGAACTGGCAGGCTGCGCGTCCAAGATCATAATGCTGCTGCTTGGGTGCAGTTAAGTGGGCTGTGCGGCCCATAGTAACCGTGCGGCCCGGAAACGCCTTCTCAATGCGTTTTTTCGCTTCCTTTTCCAGGCAGTTCATCTGCATGGGTGGCAGGAAATTACCATCCGGCAAAACATCCAGCCCATCTTTATTCCCCGAAATACCAGCAAACCCTTCGACATAGGTATACCAGGGTGCCAGGTCTTCATAGCGAATAGGCCAGTCTACGCCGATTCCTTCTTTGGCATTTGCCATAAAGTCTTCTTTGTTCCAGCGGTAACTTTGCCGTCCCCACATTAACGACCGCCCCCCAACGTGGTAGCCACGGATCCAGTCCACCTTACGATTTTCCTTTTCCAGATAGGGATGCTCTTTGTCGTTCTCAAAATGGTGCCGATGTTCTTCATTGGCCGTGTAACCGGTACGCATGTTGGCCCAGTATTCCTCAGCCGCCTGTGTTGTCACACGACCCCGGTGCGGAAACTCCCAGGGGTTTTTAGTAGCGGTTTCGTAGCCTTCAATATGTTTGATGTCGCGTCCCCGCTCCAGCATCAAGACTTTAAGGCCTTTCTGGGTCAGTTCTTTGGCGGCCCAACCACCCGAAATTCCGGACCCCACGACGATGGCATCGTAGGTCATTTCTTTTTTAGCGTCTATATTGAGATTCATGATTGTAGGTCGTAAAAGTCATAAGTTGGCCTGGTGCTTAAGCCCGTAAGGCGTGAGAGAACCCAGACGTAGGCTGGCCACGGCCACCGGCTGGGCCATTAAATTGCCCACGCCTTTTGGCCTTTTTTAAGTGGAACACAGCCGTCGTAACGGCCCGGAACGGCCACGTATTCAAGTGCCTGAGTAGCGCCAATTTCCGACGTAAAATAGCCTGTAAGGGTTAGGTCTTTCAGAATCGTGAAGAAAGGCGAATAGCGTTCGGTTTTCCCTTTTGTTGGCATCTGAGCGTCGGCCTGAGCGCCTGCGGTCTGCATGTTGACCATCTGCGACTTCTGCTGTTTGGCGTCGGCTTCGAGCTTCTTCACAATCTCGATCCGCTGGGTGGGGTCGAGTTGCGCAAACGCTTTGCCGTAGGCGTCCTGGCTGAGTTTATTGGTCTGAGCCAAGCCTTCAAGAAAGCGTTTTTGGTCGGCTTCCTTATAGCAGTCCTTCAGCATAACGTCGATAATTTCGTTTACTTTGGCGGCTTTAGCACCGGGCGTACTCGTTGTCGGGATGATGGTATCGGCCAGTTCGGCAACTGTCGCATCCTGATCGGCCGTAAAGAAGACCGGTTTGCCAGTTAGGGTACGCTGGGCCGCTGAAGCCTCAAGTGTATCCGCCAGCGCGGGCAGCGTCATGGTAGCACCAGCCAGCATGGCCACCCGCATGAGGGCGTCTCTTCTGTTCATGAGCGTAGAGCGAGTTATATTTTCAATTAAAACGATGCAAAAGAAGACAAATATATAACAATCAATGAATGAATTGTCTGTTTTTGAGAGGCAGTTTTCCAGTACTGATACAAAATGAGTTACAGAATTGTTTCCCGGCCGCAACCACAATAAATTTATTCTTATTCTGCTGCTTTTATGTGGCTGGCAGATTTTAATAAACTGCCCAGTATCATCGCAATTGCGCTCGCCAGAAGACCCCATACCAGGGCAGGATAATCGGTATCAATCCACAAACAGAGCAGCCACGTAATGAATCCCCCACTCATCGACCATAAGCAGCCCGTCAGGTTAGCGCGTTTCCAATAAATACCGGCCGTGAGTGGCACAAATAGGGAGACTAAACTAAACGCCGACGATTCGCCAACGAGGTCGAAGATGTTGGTGCTACGGACGGTGCTCATCCAGACCGAGCAGCCAGTGATGACGACCACGGCCCAGCGCATGGTTTTCAGTAACGCCTGGTCGCTGAGGTCCGGCCGGAAAAACTTCACCACGTTCTCGCCGAACACAGCCGCCGGGGCCAGAATTGCCCCACTCGATACGCTCAGAATTGCCGACGTAACCGCTCCAAAAAACAGCACCTGCAATGGCAGACTTCCGTGTTGCATAACCATATTGGGGATTAGGAGCTGATTATCTTTAGGCAGAGCGGGGTGCAGAATCCGGGCGCTAAGGGCAATAAAGAGGGGAAGCGTGGCTACGGTTAAATACAGGACCGAGGCCAGATAAGAAGCCCGCACGGATGTATTTTCGCTTTTGGCCGCCATCACGCGCTGAAATACATCTTGCTGCGGAATAGACCCCAGCCCAATGGTCATCCAGGCTGCGAGGTACACAACCCAGTCTTTAGCCGTAGCGCGGGGCAGAAATCGAAAAAAACCGGTTGGGGTTTGTCGGTAGATCGTGTCCCAGCCACCAGCCTCATTCCACAGCAAAACCGCCAGCACGGCCAGCGCTAAAATAATGATCAGATTGTGAAAAAAATCGGTGATGGAAATGGACCACATTCCGCCCAGCAATGTATAGATCATCACGACCGACGCGCTGAAAAGAATGCAGAGCTCGCGGGATACGCCAGTCACTACGTTCAGCACAATACCAATGGCCACAAATTGAGCCGCAATCCAACTGAAATAAGACGGAATCATCAACCCGGCCGACAACAGCTCCGCCGACCGGCCAAACCGGATTCGGAAATAGTCGCAGAACGTAGTGATACGTAGTCGGTAGAGCGGACGGGCAAAGAAAGCCCCCACCAGAAACAAGCATAACGCTGACCCGAATGGCTCTTCTATTACGGCCTGAATGCCACCTTCCACAAACATGGCGGGGGCACCCATAATCGTCTCGGAGCCAAACCAGGTTGCGAACGTAACGGAGGCAGCCAGCACCAGTGGCAGCCGCCGGCCGGCCAGCACAAAATCCTGCGAGGTCGTTACGCGCCGGGTTGCCCATACGCCCACCGCTACGTTAGACAGGAGATAAAGACCAATAAAGAAGAGGAGCATCTGGTAGATTCGCTGATTCGTTTTTTATATAAAGTCCCTGTTTGGCCGCCATCGACTTTGTTTTACTGAAAAGCGGGATACAACCCAAACGTTTTTTGCCCTTTGGTTGTCCAGGCAACCAGCTCTACCCAGAGTGAATAGATGTGTTCAAGGGCCACAGGGCCAATTAACCCTTCAGCGATTCGTTTCATCGGGTGGTTTGGAAGTGAAATTTTCGATGAAATATAACCGCAATAAGCCCGTAATTGCAATTAACAGCATGAGCCGCTTTTTTACACTTCATCTTTTATCAAGGCAGCAGAATTAGTAGTTTCAGGTTTATGGCTACTTGATTAACTACAAATTGCGGACGACTAACTCACAGGGTATGGATTTACAACTTCAGGATAAAGTAATTATCGTAACGGGTGGTGCCAGAGGGATCGGCGAAGGGATTGTCAGGGTATTAGCAGCCGAAGGGGCGATTCCAGTTATCATCGGCCGTACCGAAGCGCATAATCAGGCTACTGTAGCGGCCGTGGAGACAGCCGGTCAGCGGGCCTTTCAGGTTGTGGCCGAACTCACCCGGCCCGATGAGTCTGAGAAAGCCGTTAATGCAGTGCTGCAGCAATTTGGGCGGATCGATGGGTTGGTCAACAATGCCGGAGAAAACGACGGCGTTGGGCTGGAGTCCGGTAACTATGAGCGGTTTATGGCTTCGCTGCACAAAAACGTAGTGCATTATTACCTGATGGCGCACCACGCCCTGCCTGCCCTGAAAGAATCCAAAGGTGCTATTGTCAACATTAGCTCAAAAACGGCCGAAACCGGTCAGGGAGGCACATCGGCCTACGCAGCCGCCAACGGGGGGCGCAACGCTCTTACCCGCGAGTGGGCCGTAGAACTGCTCAAATACGGCATTCGGGTCAATGCCATCATCGTGGCCGAATGCTGGACCCCACTGTATGAACGCTGGATTCAGACGCTGCCCAACCCGGCCGAGAAGCTCGCATCGATCACAGCCCACATTCCGCTGGAAAACCGCATGACAACGGCCGAAGAAATTGCCAGCACAACGGCGTTTCTGTTGTCGCAGCGGTCGAGCCATACTACTGGGCAACTGCTCTACGTAGACGGGGGATACGTTCACTTAGACCGGGCGCTGGCCAAATCCTGATGAAAGCATTGGTATGTACTACACCTGGTCAGTTTGCCTACCAGCAAATTCAGGATCCTGTGCCGACACCGGGAATAGCCATCCTGAAAATAAAGCAGATTGGCATTTGCGGCACTGACCTGCATGCGTTTGAAGGTACGCAGCCCTACTTTTCCTACCCCCGAATTCTAGGTCACGAACTGGCGACTGAGTTGGTGGAGGCAGATAGCGCGCCAGACTTCCAGCCCGGGGAAGCCATTACGTTCATTCCATATTTCAACTGTGGTCACTGTATTGCGTGTCGATCGGGGAAGCCCAATTGTTGCGTAACACTTCAGGTATCGGGGGTTCACATTGATGGAGGTATGGTGGAGTACCTGTCCGTCCCCTCCAATTCACTGGTACATGGCGAGGGGCTAACACACGACGAACTCGCGTTGGTAGAACCACTTGCCATTGGTGCCCACGGCATACGGCGTGCCAACGTGCAGGAGGGTGAATTCGTGCTGGTGGTCGGCGCCGGCCCCATTGGACTAGGTATTATGCAGTGTGCCCGGATTGCCGGCGCGACAGTTATAGCCCTCGACCTAAACGGGACTCGGCTCTCCTTTTGCCGCGAACTGTTAAGAATTCCGTATACCATCAATGCCAAGAATTCCGGCATAGTAGAACAGTTGCAGACGATCACAAACGGCAATATGCCTACCGTCGTGATCGATGCTACGGGAAGTTTACGGGCTATTAACACGGCTTTTTCGTATCTGGCTCACGGAGGCCGATACGTCCTGGTTGGTTTGCAGAAAGACGACATTAGTGTCAGCCATCCTGAATTTCACAAGCGCGAAGCCACGCTGATGAGCAGCCGGAATGCAACACGCGCTGATTTTGAACTTGTTATCGCCAGCCTGAAAACAGGAATGGTTAACCCTACAACGTATATCACGCACCGCGTTGGCTTCGATCAGGTGGGTGACGAATTTGCCGGCTGGCTCGATCCCGCTAATGGTGTTATCAAAGCAATGGTCACAATGGCATAGATCGACCACTCAGCCACTTGATCTTTTTATGCCCACAAAGTTGCCGGAACAGTACCTGACGCCACACGTCATGAATAAATTTAACACAGGTTGTATAGAATAGGGAATGGGTAAGATATTGGCTCATCCGCATTTTTGTCAGGTAGCTATGATATATAGTTCGCTATGAAAAATCAATACGTCATTGGTGTCGATTTTGGCACCGACTCGGTGCGGGCTTTACTGGTCGATGCGCACACGGGTCAGGCCCTCGGCACGCATGTTCACGAATATGCCCGCTGGAAACAGGGTCTCTATTGTAACCCGGCCCAGTCGCAGTTTCGGCAACACCCGCTCGACTACCTCGAAGGCCTCGAAGCCACCATTAATGGGGCCTTAGCCAATGTAGACCCCAATGTTCGGCAGCAGGTGGTGGGTATCTCCATCGATACGACCGGCTCAACGCCCGGCCCGGTCGACGAAACCGGACAACTCCTGGCCCTGCGCCCCGACTTTGCCGAGAATCCCAACGCGATGTTCATTCTATGGAAAGACCACACTGCTAATGCCGAAGCCGGGGAAATCAACAACCTGGCCCACCACTGGGATACTGATTACACCAAGTACGTCGGTGGTATCTATTCATCGGAGTGGTTCTGGGCAAAGATGCTCAGGACGCTGCGGGTCGATGAAGCCGTTCGGCAGCACGCTTTTTCGTGGGTCGAGCACTGCGACTGGATGTCGGCCGTGCTGACGGGCAATACCAACCCACTAACGCTACGTCGGTCTCGGTGTGCAGCTGGTCACAAGGCTCTCTGGCACAGCGACTTTAACGGTTTGCCATCCGATGAATTTTTGACCCGGCTCGACCCCCTGCTAGGCGGGCAGCGTAACCGGTTATTTACCGATACCTACACGTCCGACCAGCCCATGGGTCATCTGTCGGCCGAGTGGGCCGAGAAACTGGGCCTTTCGACCCATGTCGTGGTGGGCGTAGGAGCGTTCGATGCCCACATGGGGGCCGTGGGAGCCCAGATTGAGCCCTATGCTTTTGTGCGCATTATCGGTACGTCTACCTGCGATATACTGATGGCTCCTAATGAAGAAATTGGGCATCGGCTCATTCGGGGTATATGCGGTCAGGTCGATGGCTCCGTAGCACCGGGCATGTTGGGCCTGGAAGCCGGACAATCGGCCTTTGGGGATCTTTACGCCTGGTTTGCTGGGTTACTAACGGGACCAGTGCGCGACCTCATGGGTGATGAAGCTGCCGACACGCTATCCCGTCAATTGATACCGCACCTGTCGCAGCAGGCCGCGCAACTGCCCCTTACGGAGAACGACCTCATAGCGCTCGA
>DATHAW010000647.1:0-5296 GCA_035296465.1 Spirosoma sp. | reverse complement strand
CCGGAAGGCAAATGACCTTAATACCGTTGGTGCGCTTGGTCTCAGGCCAGCGCAGTACGTCTTGATGACCATGCACCGTCCGGCCAACGTAGACAATGAAAGGGGCTTACGGAGTATTGTACAGATCGTGGAAAACACGGCAATGCACCGAACCGTGCTATTTCCGGTGCATCCGCGCACCCGCGCCAACCTCGGCAGTTTTGGTCTGATGGACCGGTTGACGAGTATCCAAAATGTGCGCCTGCTGGAGCCTCAGGGGTATCTGGAGTTTCTGAACCTGATGGAACACGCAGCCATCGTTATTACCGATTCGGGGGGCGTTCAGGAAGAAACGACCTATCTTCAGGTCCCCTGCCTCACCTTCCGCGACAGCACCGAGCGGCCCGTAACGGTCGACCTCGGCACTAACCAGTTACTGGCCGACTTAAACCCGGAAACGGTGCGCCATCACGTAGCAGAAATCTTGGCGGGTCGTGTGAAGGCAGGCATTGTGCCCCCGCTATGGGATGGCCAGGCTGCTGGGCGCATTGCTGAGATACTCGTTAGTAGTGAACGTGCAGAGGTAGCCGCAACGGAAGGAAAGCGAACCGCGCCAGTGCTTTCTTAACCCCAAATCGCTGCGCGTAAAAATCACCTCATGAAACAACTTGTACAGAACCTTAAAACCGGCGAAACCGTACTCGAAACCGTACCTGCTCCACAGGTGGGGCGGGGACAGGTGCTGATCCAGACGACCCGGTCGCTGGTATCGCTCGGGACGGAGCGGATGCTGGTTGAGTTTGGCCGGGCCAGCCTGGTGGCCAAAGCCCGCCAGCAACCCGACAAGGTGAAGCAGGTGCTGGAAAAAATTCAGTCTGACGGCCTGATGCCGACGCTCGACGCGGTGTTTCGTAAACTGGGTCAGCCGTTGCCGCTGGGTTATTGCAATGTTGGAACCGTGCTGGCCCTGGGTGAAGGCATCACGGATCTGCGCATTGGCGACCGGGTAGCCTCCAACGGTCCACACGCCGAAGTAGTATGTGTGCCCCGAAACCTGGTTGCTCTGATTCCCGACACGGTCAGCGACGACGGAGCTACGTTTACGGTTGTCGGAGCCATTGGCTTGCAGGGCGTCAGGTTATTAAACCCCACACTGGGCGAAACCATGGTGGTGATTGGCCTGGGGCTGATTGGTTTGCTAACAGCCGAACTGCTCCGGCTGAACGGATGCCGCGTCATTGGCCTGGATGTTGATGAGGCCAAACTCGACCTGGCCAGGCAGCGGGGTATTAAGGCGCTCAATCCAGCTGATTCCGATACGGTAGCGGCTGTGCTGTCGCTCACCAACGGAATTGGGGCCGATGGCGTAGTAATTACGGCCTCGACCCATACAGATGAACTGATGTCGCAGGCCGCCCGCATGAGCCGCAAACGAGGACGCATTGTGCTGATTGGGGTGGTGGGGCTGAATTTGAGCCGGGCCGAGTTCTACGAAAAGGAACTCCAGTTTCAGGTGTCCTGCTCCTACGGTCCCGGCCGCTACGACGAAAGCTACGAGCAGCAGGGGCGCGACTACCCCCTGCCGTTTGTGCGCTGGACCGAAAATCGCAATTTTCAGACGATTCTCAACCTGCTGGCAAGCGGACAACTAGCCGTTACGTCCCTCATTACGGAGAACGTTCCTTTTGCCCAGTACGATGCAATCTACGGAGCTATTGGAACCTCGCGTTCCATTGCGTCGCTGATGCATTACCCCGAAACGGTCGAACTGGATGCATCAATCATACTACGGGAGAGCCGGTATGCTGGTGGTTCTGGCACCGTCGGGGTGATTGGCGCGGGCAATTTTACCGGCGCTACGCTGCTGCCGGCGCTGAAAGCCGCCGGTGCCAACCTCAAAACCATTGCGAGCGCGGGGGGGCTAAGTGCTACACTGCTGGCCAAAAAATTTGGTATTGCCCAAAGCACAACGGATTACCGACAGATTTTGGCCGACCCGGCCATTGACCTGTGCGTTATTACCACTCGCCACAACAGCCACGCCCGGCTGACGGTTGAAGCGCTGCGGGCAGGCAAACACGTGTTTGTGGAGAAGCCACTAGCTATTTTTGACGATGAACTGGCTGGGATCATTGACGCGCAGCAGACATCGGGCCGCATGGTGATGGTGGGTTTCAACCGCCGTTTTTCACCCCAGGCCCAGAAAATGAAAGCCCTGCTGGGTGGCCCCCGCTCCGGAGAGGTGCCCATGAACGTAGTGGCCACCCTGAATGCCGGTTCCATTCCGGCCAGTTCGTGGGTACACGACCGGGCCGTTGGCGGGGGGCGAATTCTGGGCGAGGCTTGTCATTTTGTCGACCTCATTACGTTTCTGACCGGTAGCCGGGTTGTGAGTGTGTGCCTGAATGCTATGGGTCGCCATCCGACAGAAACCACGGATTCGGCCTCGCTGCTGCTGCGCTACGAAAATGGTGCAACGGGCGTTGTCAACTACTTTGCCAACGGGAGTAAGGCCTACGCTAAAGAACGGGTGGAGGTGTATTCGCAGGAGCGGACGCTGGTGCTGGACAATTTCAGGAAACTGACGGGCTATGGTTTTAAGGGCTTTTCGAGCCTGTCGGGTCAGCAGGACAAAGGTCATACCGAGCAAATGAAGCGGCTAATTAAGCACGTACGCAGCGGCCGAACTACCGAAACAGAAGACCCCCTGATTCCGTTTGCCGACCTTATCAACACGACCCAAACCATGCTGGCAGCCCTGCATAGCCTGCGCGAAAATCGCTGGGTCGATGTAGCGAGCGTTGGACTGGTACAGCGGGAAACAACCGTAGCGGAAGCGGCATGAAACAAGTCGGTCTGGTTTGGCGAACAATACGACACCTGACAGCGCGGCAACTGGCCGGTCAGGTCTTAAGTCGGGTACGCCGTCGGGGGCAATTGCGCCTGATCGAATCAGCACCAGCAGGCTATTTTCTGGTCGTTACGGAGGCCGATAAACCCGTGTCACTGGTAGGCGAAACGTTTACATTTCTGAACAAGCCGGTCATTATGCCAGAGGTCAACTGGAATTTTGCCGACCATGGCAAACTCTGGACGTATAACCTCAACTACTTCGATTTTTTAAACCAGCGTTCTACCGATGATGCACCAGGACTGATGCCGGAAAGGGGCCTGGGACTGATACGTGATTTCATCAGGCAGACAAAACACCTGCGCGATGGCCTGGAACCTTACCCAACGTCATTGCGGATTATCAACTGGATTCAGTTTCTATCGAGAAACCAGTTTCAGGATGATACAATTAACCAGCATCTGTATGCTCAGTCGGATTTGCTGCGTCGGCGGCTGGAGTATCATATTGCCGGGAATCACCTGCTCGAAAATGGGTTTGCTCTGTTGATGGCTGCGCTTTATTTCCGGCAGACGGCTTGGCTCGGGCAGGCGGCCAAACTCGTTCGGGCGGAACTGACAACTCAACTGCTGACCGACGGCGGGCACGACGAACGCAGCCCCATGTACCACCAACTTCTGCTCGACCGGCTGCTCGACGTTTTGCTTGCGGTCAAGCATAATACGTGGTGCCCGGATCCGGCGTTCGTTCAATTTCTGAAGGACAAAGCAACCCGGATGCTTGGCTGGCTCAACGCCATTACGTTTCAGAACGGTGATGTGCCGATGGTGAACGATGCTGGCTGGAACATAGCCCCAACCACCGGGCAGCTCCGGAAAAAGGCAGTCGGACTGGGAATCAGGCCATCATCTGGGTCTTTGCAGAATGCCGCTAAAGATACCGGCTACCGAAAATTTACCTTTCCCCGCTACGAACTTGTTGCTGACGTGGGTGCGGTTGGTCCCGATCACCAGCCCGGTCATGCTCACGCCGATACCTTCTCGTTTGTGCTGTATGTGGATAACCAACCCCTAATTGTGGATAGCGGTACGTCGACCTACGAATCTGGAATGCGCCGGAACTGGGAGCGGAGTACGTCTGCGCACAACACGGTTGAGGTTAAAGACTCAAACTCATCTGAAGTATGGGCGGGGTTTAGGGTGGGAAGGCGGGCACGGGTAACTTTACTGGCCGACCAGCCCACCGCACTGACGGCCCGTCACGACGGCTACCGGCCGCTGAGTGTCATTCACGAACGAACCTGGTTGGTTGCACCGGAGCATGTTCAGATCACCGACCGCCTAATCGGATCAAAATCAAA
Organism: Spirosoma sp.; assembly: GCA_035296465.1. Lineage (GTDB taxonomy): Bacteria > Bacteroidota > Bacteroidia > Cytophagales > Spirosomataceae > Spirosoma. The sequence goes on along the minus strand of DATHAW010000647.1, from coordinate 1,106 downwards.
GCGGCCGCAGATTGGCGTTGCCCGGCTGCATTTCCACCCCGACGTGCTGGTGGCGCTGGCAGGCACGAGCCTTAAAAGCGATAAGGTGCACATGACATTTGCGTCGGAGCCAACTCCCGAATTGCGGCTAACCAGCTACCAGATGGCCGCCGGCTTTAATCGACTACGGTCGGCATCGTGCGTAGAAATTATATTTACGAATTATTTGGAAACCCGGTTTGTGACCACCCAATGAAGATTCTGTACATGACCTTTTATTTCGAGCCGGATCTCTGTGCGGGATCCTTCCGAAATACCCCGTTGGTGGCCGAACTCGCCCACCAACTCGGGGACAATGGGTCAATTCACGTTGTGACAACGCACCCTAACCGCTATCAGTCATTCAGACAAACAGCCCCCGACCGCGAAGTGCGCGGCAACGTTCTGATTGACCGCATTGCCGTGCCAACACATGCCAGCGGGTTGAGCGATCAGATTCGGTCGTTCATTACGTACTACCGGGCGGCCCACCGACTGGTAAAAAATGAACAATATGACGTTGTAGTAGCTTCGTCGTCACGGTTGTTCACGGCGTTTCTGGGCGCGCGGCTTGCCCGTAAACACCGCACCCGGTTGTTTTTGGACATCCGGGATTTGTTCCGCGAAACAATTCTGGAGATGCTCCGCAACCGTTCTGGTACTGGCCATTTGTTGCGGGCTGGGCTAAAGCCGGTTCTTTGGGCCGTGGAGCAGTATACGTTTGGGTACGCGACGCATATAAATTTGGTATCGGAAGGATTTAGGTCCTATTTCAGCCGGTTTAGCGAGGCTACGTACAGTGATTTTACCAACGGAATCGACGATGAGTTCCTGTCGGTTTCTTCACTCGATCAATCTATTGGGGATAAATCGGTCCGGACCATACTCTACGCCGGTAATATTGGCGAAGGTCAGGGGCTGCATAAAATAATCCCGCAGGCAGCCAGTGCATTGGGTGATACGTACCGGTTTGTGATAATTGGCGATGGGGGTGCACGGCGTAAACTGGACGAAGCGCTGCGGGAGGAGGGTGTCACCACGGTTGAACTGCGACCTCCCGTTTCCCGAAGCGCCCTGGTCGATGCGTA